>JAYTHH010000318.1:0-11960 GCA_043732745.1 Rhodospirillales bacterium | reverse complement strand
GGTGATGATGGCCGCCGCCCACAACCACGACCTCGCAGCCGCCCGCGCGCTCGGCCTCAAGACCGGCTTCTTCGCTCGTCCCACCGAATATGGCCCGGCGCAGACCAATGATGTGAAAGCTGAAAGCGACTGGGATGTGATCGCGACGGATATTGAGGATCTGGCGACAAAGATGGCCACGTGATCGGCTGACGTTTTCCTCACGCGCCACAAGCGTCGAGCGTTGCCCGGCTACGCTGGTTGCGCGCGGCTCTGCCGCCAGCGCGTGACGGCGGCCACGGCGCTTAAACCGAGCCCGCAGATCAGAATCCACACAGCCGGACGCGGGCCATATCCAAGATCCAGATTGGCATCCAGCACCCGTAGCGGATCGATACGCGTGGCGAGACCATACCACAGCGCCTCCACCGACGCCGTGGCGATCGAAGCCGCGACAGCGATCAGCGGCAGCGGCCACCAATATAGCCGCGAGGCGCGCGAACTCAGCCGCCAGATCATTTCCCACAGGAACAGCCCGGCAACGAACACCGCCGCACTCACATCGGCCTTGGACTGCAGGAAATAGTGAAACAGCGCCAGCACGGCCAACGGATAGGCCAATTTATGCAACGACTTCCATCGCCGCCCCAGCCTTCTCGTCCAGCCATCGGTGGACGTGATCGCCAGCGCCAGCAGCCCCAGGAACGTGACAAACCCGATGGTGAGGTAGAACCGCAGCGCAATTTCGGTCGCGACCTTGATGAGGTCGAATTTCTGGTCGATCACATAAAGCATCAGATGGATGCCGACATAGGACGCGGCGGCGACGCCGATCATCCGGCGGAGCGGCACGATGCGCTGCCAGTCCAGCACGGTGCGAAACGGCGTGATCGCCAGCGAGGCCAGGAGGAAATAAACTGCGAAATCGCCGGTGCCACGCGTTACCTCGCGCACGGGACGGCCGCCCAGATCGCCCATCGCCCAGAGCAGGCCGAGGCGCAGGGCCGGCATAACCAGGATCGCAAGCGCCACGGCACGCAATGCGGAGAAGCGGCCGCGGCGATCCTGGATCAACGAGAACATGCGGGGCACCTGGGATACGAGGAAAGACTGGTTTAATTCAAGACTGATCTATTGTCGCTTCTGTGACACGGAAGGGGGCGTGATTTTCCTGTAATCTGCAGGTACACGAAACACCGCCTCCGGCAGCGGTGCGAAATCCACCGACAGCGCCTCGACCAGCATCAGGCCATCGGCCTCCGCCCGCAGCAGAACGCCATCTGGGGTCAGGCAGGCGAGCACCTGCCGCCCGGCGGTGTCGCGCGTTTTCCATTGGGTGCAGCCGAGCCCGGCCACCGTGATATGGCCGCTGCGCTGGAAATTGCCGGAAGGCGCCGTGCCAGGGAGTGCGGCGGGCCCTGCATTCATCGTTACCACCGACCGATCGCCTTCGCGCACTGCCTGCATAATGTGGCGTGCCGTGTCGATGATGACATACATGCCAGGGGTCGGCGGATCGACGCGCAGCTTGCCGGCGGTGATGCCCCAGCGCACGCGCTGCGCCAGCGGGCTGCTCGGCCCGGCCATCATATAGACCACATCGACATCGCGGGTGGGCTGCGTCAGCGGATGGTCCTGGGCCTGGGTCTGGGCCTGTGCCCCGGGCGGCAGCAGCAGGGCCAAAGCGAGCCAGGCCTTCATCGGGGGATGGCCATCATCCGGTAGCCATCGGGCGGTGAGAACAGCCCAGCCGGCTGGGTTGCCAGCGCCACCGAGATCGCCTCGATCGACGCCGTGCGGCCGTCCCGCCCCTGCCCTTCGCCGCGCAGCAGCAGGCCGTCGGCGGTGAGGCACACGCGACCACGGGCGCGCTCGGCCGTCACGTCATACAGCGTGCAGGCACGGCCGAGTACCGTGTCGGTGCCGGTGCGGTTGAAGCGGAGCTGGTTGCCGAGAATGAAGTCGTCCGTGATGCCGCCGCCCTGCGGCATTTCAACCACCAGGCGCGGCTGCGGCATTACCAGCTCGACCCGCTCCATCGCGCGGTCCACCAGGAGATAGCCGAGCGGGCCGCCCTCGATGCGGAGCCTTTGCCCGGCCGCGAAATAGCGGATGGTCAGGTTGGGCGGCACGGTCGGATCCGAGCCCGTGCTGCGATAGGTAATCGCGGCGTCGCGGTTCGGCAGATAGCGCGGCGTGTCACTGGCCCGCGCGGTGTCGGCACAAGCTGCTATCGCCAGGAAAGCCACCCAAAGAACCCTCATGAATCCCCTTTCGCCAGGCGGATGAATTCCGCCTGCAATATGTCCGGATCGGGATCGGCCTCAAAATGCGCCGTCTGCACCACCGCCTTCTCCAACAGTTGCCGATAGTCCAGCCGCGGCATCTCTTCGGCACCGAACCGTATCAGATGGGTGGTCACCCATTGCGTGTCCAGAAGTCGAAAACCCCCAAGTCGGAGGCGTGCCACCAGATGCACCAGCGCCACCTTGGAGGCGTCCCGTGCCTGGCTGAACATGCTCTCGCCGAAGAACACGCCACCGACGGCCACGCCGTAGAGCCCGCCCACCAGCTTTCCGTCGAGCCGCGTTTCCACCGAATGGCCGTGGCCCAAGCGATGCAGCTCGGTGAACAGTTCCTCGATTTTTGGGTTGATCCAGGTGTCCATCCGCCCCGGCGCGGGCGCTGCACAGCCGGCGATGGTGGCGGCGAACTCGTGATTGACGGTGACGGTGTAGGGGCCCGAAAGCACCGTGCGCAGCAGCCGGCGCGGCAGGTGGAACCCGTCCAGCGGCAGATGGCCGCGCAGCTCCGGATCCAACCAGTACAGCTTTTCGCTGTGCCGGTTTTCCGCCATCGGAAACATGCCGATGCGGTAGGCCCGCAATAGCAGATCAGGGGTGACGTCGACCGTGCGGCGGGACATGACGTGAGTTAGCCGAAACCGTATCCGAATTGGAAGCGTTGCCGTGCACAATGGACAAAGTCCACCGTACACGGGGGATCGACGCCGTTAGATGTAGTGTTCGGCCAGGGGCGCGAATCCGTTGAAGCGTTGGCTGGCGTAGGTGGTCACGTAGGCACCGGTGGACATCAACGACACGCGATCCCCACTCGAAAGCGCCATCGGGAGGCGGTAGTTGGACGTCTCGTACAGGATGTCGGCGCCGTCGCAGGTGGGGCCGGCGATCGCCACTGGCCCCATTTCGCCGGCATCGTGATCGGTGGTGATGCGGTACGTGATCGCCTCGCCCTCGGTCTCGGCCAGGCCACCGAAACGGCCGATGTCGAGATAGACCCAGCGTACCGGGTCCTGGCCGCCCTGCGGATGGCCACGACGGCTGACCAGCACGACCTCGGCGCTGACCACGCCGGCATCGGCCACCAGGAAGCGGCCCGGCTCGATCAACATTTCAGGCAGGGCGTTGCCGAAATGCTTGGTCATCGCACCCATGATGGCGGAGCCGAAGCGGTCGATTCCCGGCACTTCGTCGCGATACGACGTGGGAAAGCCGCCGCCGAGATTGCACATGCGCAGGTTGACGCCGGCATCCTTGAGGTCGGTGAACAGCATGGCCACGCGGCCGATGGCGGCCTCGTAGCTGGCTGTGTCGGTCTGCTGGCTTCCGACGTGGAAGGACAGGCCATAGGGGTCCAGCCCCAGATCGCCGGCGCGCAGCATCAGACAGCGGGCGTGCTCGAGCGTGGTGCCGAACTTCTTGGACAGCGGCCAATCGGCGCCGGCGTTCTCCACCAGGATGCGGCAATAAACGCGCGCACCCGGGGCGTGGGCGGCGATCTTGTCCAGTTCCTCGTCGGAATCGAAGGCGAACATCGACACTCCCGCCGCGTGGGCGCGACGAATGGCGGACACCTTTTTGATGGTGTTGCCGTAGCTGATCCGCCCGGCTGTGGCACCGGCATCGAGACACGCGTCGATCTCTTCGGCGCTGGCGGCGTCAAAGCTGCTGCCAAGGTTCACCAGCCGCTGAAGGATCGGGGCAGCAGGGTTTGCCTTCACGGCGTAATAGATCTGCGCCAACGGCAGTGCGTCACGCACCGCATGGAAATTGCTTTCCACACGATCGACATCGAGCACCAGACACGGCGTGGCCGGTTGGTTGCAAGACAGGTAACGCGCGACTTTAGGAGTCATCGCACGGGGCCCCCTATGAAACATCCGCCTACTTAAGGCGACGGACGAGGTTACAAAACGGTCGAACGAACCAGCGACCAGACGAAGATTTCGCGACGAGAGGGTGTCGCAAACCCGGTTTGCCAGAACGCTTGACGTCGTTACGTAACCCCTTGGTCAAAGGCTGGGGGGCCAGAGGCACGTGCGTTGCTGCGTGAGATCGCACATAGGACCCTGCTCCCTCCTGCGCAAGATAATTTTTTGCAGGGCGGCATGAATAAAAAAAAGCCGGGGAGATCCCCGGCTTTTTTCATAGCTTCTTCACTAGTTTCAATCAGTTGCCGCGACGGTCTCCGGCGAACTGCAGCAGCATCATGAACAGGTTTATGAAGTTCAGATACAGGCTGAGGGCGTCATACACAGACCGTTTACCCGCTTCCTGCTGGCCGCCGGCCTGGGCGAACTGAACGTAGGTCGCCTTGATGCGCTGAGTATCATAGGCGGTGAGGCCGGTGAACACGACCACGCCGATGGCTGAGATGGCGAACTGCAGGGCGGAGCTGCCGATGAACATGTTCACCAGGCTGGCCAGCACGATGCCGATCAGGCCCATCATCAGAAAGCTGCCCATCTTGCTGAGATCGGCGCGCGTGGCGTAGCCCCAGATGCTCATGGCGGCGAAGGTGCCGGCGGTGATGAAGAAGACCCGCACTATGCTTTCACCCGTGTAGATCTGGAAGATGTTCATCATGCTCGCGCCCATGGTGGCGGCGAAGGCCCAGAAGATCGCCTTGGCCGCAGTGGCGGACAGGCGTTCCACGCCGAAACTAAGTACCATCACGAAGGCCAAAGGCGCGAACATCGCGATATAGGCGAGCGCGCCGGGCTGGTGCATCAGGCCGCGCGGGGTCTGAACCAGTGGGTAGAAGGCCTCCCGCAAATATGAGTTGCAGGCGAGCGCTACGATGCCGGTCAGGAGCAGGCCAGAGGCCATCCAGTTATAGACGCGTAGCATGTAGCTGCGCAGGCCCGCGTCCAGCGCTGCCGCGGAGGAGGCTGCACCGCCGGCGCCGGGGTAGGTCCGAAAATCGGGCGTGTAAGCCATGGACAGGTTTCCTTGAGGAATGGGCGGTTGGCAGTCGGAACATAGCACACGTTCCGGTCATATAAAATTGGTTCAAAGACGATTTCTGTTCAAGCGGCAGACAGATTAAACCGCTGAAACATTGATCCCGGTAGCTAGTCGTTTCGCAACAGGGGTGCTGCCTTCACGCGCAAGGCCGCTTCCGTGCCGGCAAAGCCGAACATCAGCATCAGCGCCATGCAGCCCAGGATTGTCAGCGCCAGCGTGCCCGGCAGGAAAGCCCAGTCTGTCGCCATCACGTAGTGCACCACGCCGTAGCTGGATGCCGTACCGATCAGGGCCGCGATGATCCCCGCCACCAACCCCAGGACACCGAACTCCACCAGCCATGCCGCGCGGATCTGGCTACGTGAGGCGCCGAGGCTTTTGAGAATGACGGCCTCGCTTGTGCGTCGGCGTTGGCCGGACGCCACGGCACCGCCCAGCACCAGCGTGCCGGCGATCAGCGTGAGAGAGCCGGTGGCGGCCAGCGCAGTGCCGAGTTGGCCCAAGATCGCGCCGACCGCCGCCAGCACGTCGGCCACGCGGATGCCGGAGACGTTGGGCAAGGCATCCGTCACGGCCCTGAGCAGGCGGCCCTGAGATTCGTCGGTGACCCGCACGGTGGCGATATGGGTGTGCGGCGCGCGCTCCAGCAGGCCCGGGCTTGCGATCATGGTGAAATTGATGCCCATCGAGCGCCAGGCGATGTCGCGCAGGCTGGCCACGGTGAGATCGATGTCGCGGCCCAGCACGTTCACCCGGATGACGTCGCCCAGCTTGACGCCCCAGCCGCGCGCCAGATTGGCGTCCAGCGAGACCAGCGGCGTGCCGGTGTAGTTGGCCGGCCACCATGCGCCCGCGACCAGCCGGGTGCCTTCCGGAGGTTTCGCCGCATAGGTCAGGCCGCGATCGCCGCGGAGCGCCCAGGCGGTGTCGGGCGTGGCCTTGACCTGGTCGGCTGGGACGCCGCTGACGGAGACCATCCGCGCCCGCATGCTGGGGACTTCGGCCATGTCGGTGACGCCCTTTTCATGGGCGAGCACGTCCCGAAAACGATCCATCTGGTTGTCCTGGATGTCCACGAAGAAAAAGCTGGGGGCGTTGGACGGCAGTTGCTCGGTGACCTGGCGCTGCACGTTGCCCTGGATCAACGCCACCGCCGCCAGGGTGGACAGGCCAAGCCCGACCGAGACGAGCATCAGCGGCGTGGACGTGCCGGGGCGATACAGATTGCCCAGCCCCAGGCGCGCCCAGGGCCGGCCTGTTATCCTGATGCGAGCGGCGGCGCGCATCAGCACGAAGGCGCCGGCGCGAAACAGTGCCAGGGTGGCGAAGGCGGCGACGCAGAAGCCGAGCGCGAATTTCCATTCGGTGGCGGTGGCGACGGTGAGCGCCACGAGGGCGCCCACCAGCACGATTGTCGAGACGATCAACCAGGGGCTGGGGCGTGCTGCGTCCGGCGCCACGGCGTCGCGGAACAGGGCGGCGCCTGATATGCGCATGGCGCGCGCCAGCGGCCATAGGGCGAAACTTGCCGCGGTCAGCGCGCCGAACGCGGCGGCGATGGCGAGTGGGCGGAGGAACAGACCGGTGACCGGCGGCACCGGCAGCACGCCGCCGAGGAACGACGAGACCGCCAGGGGAAGCAGCCCACCGGCCAGCAGGCCGAGCCCTATTCCCAGAATGGAAAGTGCCGCCACCTGAAGCGCGCAGGTGGCAAAGACCAGCGACGGCGAGGCGCCCAGGCAGCGCAAGGTGGCGATGCTGCGGGCCCGTGCCTGCAACCAGGCGCGCACGCCGTTGGCGACGCCGATGCCGCCGACCAGCAGCGAGGTAAGGCCCACCAGGGTCATGAACAGGCTGGTCCGCTCCAGAAACTGCGTCACCTGCGGGGCGGCGTTGGAACTGTCGCGGATGCGCCAGCCGGCGGCGGGGAATTGGATGCGCAGCGCCGCGATCTCGGCATTGACGCGGGTATTGGGTGGGAACGCGGCGCGAAGCTGGTGTTCGACGATGGCACCCGGCTGCATGAGGCCCGTGGCTGGCAGGTCCTCCAGCCGCATCAGCACGCGTGGGCCGAGCAACGAGGGGGTGGAGACACGATCGGGTTCGTCGGTCAGCACGGCGACAAGGTCGAGCGTGGCGCGGCCGACCTGCATCTTATCTCCGACGGCGGCGTGCAGACGATCTAACACCAGTGGCTCGGCGGCGATTTCACCCGGTGCCGGCTTGGTGTTTGGCGCGAAAGTTGCGGTGCCGATCAACGGCCAGGCGGCGTCGACCGCCTTCAGTTCGACCAGCATCCGCTCGCCCGAGGCGGCGATCACCATCGATCGCATGCTGGTGACGTCCGACAGCCGCGCGCCCCGGCCGATGAGCCAGGTGCGCAAATCTTCAGGCAGCGGCTGGGCGCCGCCCTGCACGCTGATGTCGCCACCCAGGATGCGCGCGCCGTCGCGGGCCAGGCCGCGATCGATGCCCTCGCGCAGGCTGCCGACGCCGGCGATCGCGGCCACGCCGAGAGCAAGGCAGGCAACCACAATTCGCAAGCCGCGCACGCCACCACGCAGCTCGCGCCAGGCCAGCACGAAGGCCATGCGCATCAGACGATTTTTCCGTCGGCGATTGAGATGGTGCGGTCGCAGCGCGCTGCCAGTGCGGGGTCGTGGGTGATCAGCATGAGGGTGGTGCCGTATTCGGCGCGCAGGTTGAACAGCAGGTCCATCACCTGCTCACCGGTGGCGCGGTCCAGATTGCCGGTGGGTTCGTCAGCCAGCAGGAGGCGCGGCTTGGCGGCGAAGGCACGGGCCAAAGCCACGCGCTGCTGCTCGCCACCGGAGAGCATGCCGGGCAGATGGGTCAGCCGATGGCCGAGGCCCACGGCGCGCAGGCTGGCCTCGGCACGCGCCATTGCATCCCTGTCCCCTGCCAATTCCAGCGGGATCGCCACGTTCTCCAAGGCAGTCATGCTCGAAATCAGATGAAAAGCCTGGAACACGATGCCCACATCCCGCCTGCGCAACGCTGACAATGCGTCTTCGGACAACCCTGTCAGTTCCTGGCCGCCCACGACCACCGAGCCGGAGCTGGGTCGCTCCAGCCCGGCCAGCACCATCAGAAGGCTGGTCTTTCCCGAGCCGGAGGGGCCGACCACCCCCACCGCCTCGCCTTGGCGCACCGTGAGGTCGATGCCGCGCAGGATGTTGACCGGGCCCGCAGCGGAGGGCACCGTCAGGGTGAGATCGTGGACCGCGATCAGCGCCTCACGCTGGTCGATGGTTGAAATTTCGGCCGGAGGCGTGATGAATACGTCCATGGCCACTCGATATGGCCCTTTGACCGGTTTGCGCAAAGCCGCACTTCGCCTGTGTTGCGGTCTTTTCATTATGCTGCTGGCGCTGGCCTCCGCTTCGGCAGCGAAACCACGGATTCTCGTGCTCGGCGATTCGCTCGCCGCCGGCTATGGGTTGGCGCAGCCGGACGGGTTTCAGGCGAAACTCCAGGCGGCGTTTCCGGGGATCACGCTGATCGACGCCGCCGTGTCGGGTGACACCACCGCCGGCGGGCTGGCGCGGCTGGACTGGTCGCTGGCCGATGGTGCGGACGCCGCCATCGTGGAACTGGGCGGCAATGACGGGCTGCGGGGGATCGATCCGCGCAACACTGCCGCCAATCTCACGGCCATTCTGGATGCGCTGGCGAGCCGGAAGATTCCGGTGCTGCTGTCGGGGATGTATGCGCCGCCCAATCTTGGCGATGCGTATCAGGCGGAGTTTCGCGCGGTGTTTGACAAACTCGGGGCGCGGCCGGGGGTGATTTATGATCCGTTTTTTCTGGAGGGCGTGGCGGGGGATCCGGCGTTGAACCAGGCGGATCGGATCCATCCCAATCCGGAGGGGGTGAAGCGGGTGATTGCGCGGATCTCGCCGAAGGTGGTGGAGCTGCTGGGCAAGGTTGGCGGCAGATGAGGTTGTTCGTGGGGCTTGTTCTGCCCTGGGAGCTTCGTGCGCGGCTGTGTGAACTGTGCACGGGGCTGCCTGGGGCGCGATGGGTGCCGCCGGAGAATTTTCATCTGACGTTGCGGTTTTTGGGCGAGGTGACGCCGAACCAGGCGGAGGACATCGACCTCGCGTTGGCGGCGCTGCGGGGGCGCAAGGTTTTGCTGGATATGAGGGGCGTTGGCACCGTCAATCGCGCCGGGCGGGAGGTGGCGGTGTGGGCGGGTGTGGCGCGCAATCCGGGGTTGGAGCATCTGCAGGCCAAAGTGGAAACGGCGATGCAGCGGGCGGGGCTGGCGCCGGAGAGGCGCCGGTTTATGCCGCATGTGACGTTGGCGCGGCTGGACAATGTGGTGGAGGGCAAGCTGGCCACCTATCTGCAGGCCAACAACCTGTTTCGGGTTGCGGCGGTGGAGATCGACCATTTGACGTTGTTCAGTTCTCAGCTTGGCAAGGAGGCCTCGGTTTATACGGCGGAGGTTGACTATTCCCTTACATGACATCGACGACGTGGTGGCGGACGCACGGGCCTGCACGCTGTGCGCCCATCGTCTGCCATTGGGGCCGCGGCCAATCCTGAGGGCTTCTGTGACGGCGCGAATTTTGATCATCAGTCAGGCGCCGGGAACGAAGGCGCATCTGTCGGGGGTGCCGTTCAATGACGCGTCGGGCGTGCGTCTGCGGGAGTGGCTGGGGATGGACGATGCGACGTTCTATGACGAGAGCCGAGTGGCGATTTTGCCGATGGGTCTGTGCTATCCCGGCGTGTTGCCGAAGGGGGGTGACAAGCCACCGATGACGGTATGTTCGCCGACCTGGCATCCTAGGGTGATCCCGTTGCTGGCCGGGGTGCGGCTGACGTTGCTGGTGGGGGGGTATGCGCAGGCGGCTTACCTGGGCAAGGGGGCGATGACGGCGCGGGTGCAGGCATTTTCGGATCATCTGCCGCGGTTTATGCCGCTGCCGCATCCGTCCTGGCGGACGGTGGGGTGGGAGAAGCGGAATCCTTGGTTTGCGTTCGAGGTTTTGCCGCACCTAAAGCGTCTCGTGGAGAAGTCATTAGGGTGAGGTTACGGTTTATAGACCGTCATGTGCTGCGGGACTCCGCAGGTGAACGACGCGGCGGAGGCGGTCGAGATTCCGCCCGCGGTCAAGCGACACCTCGGCCTTGATGAGGCTCGCTCATGGGTCGTGGTCAGCAAGGGGGATCAATTTGTCTGGCCGGGCTATGATCTGCGCAAGGCGCGCGGTGGCGAGCGCTATGATTACGGGTTTCTGCCGCCACGCTTTTTCGCGGGCGTGCTTGCCGCGTTTCGCGCGTGGCACAAGGCGCACAAGGTGACCCTGACCTCGCGTTGACCGGACACGCCGTTCAAAATCTCAGCGTGCCTTGACCGCACGATGGCCTCAGCGTGCCTTGACCGCACGATGGCCATGGCTCTCCTGTGGCACACCCCGTTCGAGGGACATGTGCGAATGAACACCGATCCAGCGTCCATCCGGTTGGCGGGCCAGGGTGAGGGTGGCGCGGCCGGGGCGGGCGAAGCTGGTGCCGTCGGGATGAAAGCCTGAGCTGGTCCAGGGGGTGATGGCGATGGCCATGGCGGCGTCGGGGCTGGTGAGGATGGCGGTGTGGGCAAGGTCGAAGGTAAAATCTTCGGTGCGGGGCCAGACATTGTCCCATTGGGTTGCGGTCCAGGCGGTGAGGCCGCGGACCAGTTCCTGGTGGGTGCCGAAGACGATGATGTCGGGGTGCCAGAAGGGGCGGGCGGCGGCGTAGTCGACGTCGCGCACGCAGGCGGCGAAGCGGGTGAGCCAGTCGTGGATTTCGGCGGTGGTGGTCGGATCGGCTGCGGGTAGCGCGAGGGGTGCGGCGGGCAAGGTGGGTCTCCTTTTGGCGCTTCGGGGATAGCATACGCATCAGGCTTCGTTGCAAGCCACCCAATGAAAGTGGCCCTGGCCCTGAATGGCGGCGGTGGCACTGGTTTGCTTCGTCACAAGCGCTTCTCGCAATGACGGGTTGGAGCGAACGTTGATGGCGATCCCCTCCCATGCTAGGCCCCGGCGATGCCTTCGTCCGTGATGCCGCGCGTGGCCGTTTTGAACGGCCCGAACATGAATATGCTGGGACTGCGCCAGCCGCAGATGTACGGGCGTGCCACGCTTGATGACCTTGAGGCGATCTGCGCGGAGACGGCGGAGCAGCTGGGGTTGGCGATCGATTTCCGGCAGACCAATTCCGAAGGCGAGTTGATCTCGTGGGTCCAGGAATGTCGGGGGCAGTCGGCCGGCATCATCATCAACCCGGCGGGCTACATCACCTCGATCGGGCTGCTCGACGCGTTGCTTGCGGTGGCGTTGCCTACGATCGAGGTTCACATCACCAACATGGCCCGACGGGAGGAATTCCGTCACAACAGCCTGGTGTCGAGGGCGGCCGCCGGCGTGATCTCGGGGTTTGGCGTGGGCGGCTACCGGCTGGCTTTGATGGCCATGGCCGATCTTTTGGAGGAAGCCGCGTGAGCAGCATGTCGTTCGATCCTGAGGCGGTGCGCGCCTTGGCCAATATCCTGGCCGATACCGGCCTTACCGAGATCGAGATCGAGGGCAAGGAAGGCCGCATTCGCGTGGTGCGTGCGCCGGCTCAGGTGATGCAGGCGGCGGCGATGACGGTGCCGGTCATGGAAGCTGCGGTGGCACAGGCTGCCGCAGCCGCAGCACC
>JAYTHH010000317.1:0-11987 GCA_043732745.1 Rhodospirillales bacterium | reverse complement strand
CAGGAGGAAGGCTTGCGAGCGATCATAAGGGACAAAGGTTGCCATGAACGCAGTTTGCAACATTTGCCGGGGTATGTGAATCCGACAGGCTGCTAGGCGATATCAGCGAAACGAGCGGGACGGGGCTTCGGCCACTTCCTCGTAACGCATGCGGGCGGGTGCTGCGGCGACCATGCCGGTATCTGGGCGGTCGTAGATGAAGCCGTAGGTCGGGTACACGCTGCCGTAGTTGCCGCTATGGCCCAAGCCGACGCGGACCGAGGACCAGTCGTTGTTGGCGGAGACGTCCATCACCGAAATGGCGCGGCTGACGCCGCCCTTGCTGGCGCCGGGGCCGGCCCAGTTGGCGTGGTCGATCTCGATCTCACGTGAATTCGTCACGCTCTTCACGACGGCCACATGGCCCAGGCGCATCGTGCCGGTGGCGCGGAAATTCAGTACGCTGCCGGTCTCGGGGGCCTGGCCGCGGGCATACACGCCGTTGGCGGCATCCCACCAGTTGGCCGCGTTGCCTTTGATCTGGATGCCGCTGGCAGCCCGGGCGAAGGGCACGCATTGCAGGCTGGAGCCGTAGTAGCGGGCCTTGCCGCCCTTTAGCAGCGCCTTCTTTGTGAGACCGCGATCGGTGTGGACCATTGCATGTGTGACCGGCAGGTTCTTGTTGCCGAGCGTAACCTTCGTGGATGTCTTGGTGACGGTGGCGCGGGCGGAACCTGTCTGGGTGCGGGCGGCGAAAGCGTCGGTGGCGATCAACGGCCCAGCGGTCATGATGCCCAAACCCAACGCTGCGACGCGCACTCCAAAGCTCCAAACCCGCATGCTTCGATCCCCTTGATGCCTCACGATATGTTTCCGGTAGCAACACATCGCGGTGGCTGGCAACCCAGCATGGAACTTTTTGCGTTACTGCTATGCAAGATCGTAAAAGCTGAGCGTGCTGAAAGGCGCGAGAACGGTATGAAATCCTATTCATCAATTCTTTATATTACGCAGAAAGAACGAGTTCCCCGGCGTTCCGCTTTTGGAGTGGCTCAAAGTCGGGCCAGCCGGCCTGATTCGCGGGTGCGGAGGGGCCTTGCGGCCCCTCCGATTCAGCCGGTTACTTGCAGACAGTGACCATGATTTCAACGAGATGGCGCGGATCGGCCATGTTCGCCTGCACGCAGGCACGGGCCGGGGCGCCGCCCTCGGGCAGCCAGGCGGACCACAGTTTGTTCATCGCGTCGCGATCCCTGATGTCCTTCAACCAGATCTGCGCCTGTAACAAACGTGTCTTGTCGGTGCCATGGGTCTCCAGGATCTCGTCGATCGCGGCCAGCACTTCTTCGGTCTGGCCGGTAATGTCCTTCGAAAGATCCTGCGCGGTGCAGCCCTGGAGGAACACAAATCCGTGATATTCTACTGCCTTGGACAGAACCTTGTTCGGTTCCGTGCGAATGATCTTGCTCATGCAGGCGCTCCTTACGCTGGGTGGGATGTGGGGTTTACGGTCGGCGGGCGCGGCTCACAAGCCGTCGCCGCCCAGAGATCATTTCATCGGATCATTTCATCGGGTCACTTCACCGGCGTCATTTGCGGCTCGGCGGCCTGCGGGTCGGTTGCCTGGCTGTTATAACAATCGTTCAATGCCTTTTCGCGGCCAAACTGCGCGCCCAGGCCCTTCGAGGTGATGCCCGGCAGGCCGCTGGTCGCAAACGGGGCGTCCCGTGTGCTGGTCGCGTAGATGTCGGATTTATAGACCTCGCCGCGGTTCTGCTGGCGGTACTCCGCCTCGCTGCGACTGCGGCATTCGGCCGCCTGGGCGGCGGTCAGCCCAGCT
Source organism: Rhodospirillales bacterium (assembly GCA_043732745.1). Classification (GTDB taxonomy): domain Bacteria; phylum Pseudomonadota; class Alphaproteobacteria; order Acetobacterales; family Acetobacteraceae; genus CAIQQQ01. Next base: position 10,168 of record JAYTHH010000317.1, on the reverse strand, counting down.
CTCCGACCGCTGTTCGGCTGTGCGCAGCCGGCCAGTAGCAGCAAGGCGAGGCCGGCCGGGACCAAAGCTGCTAGGGATGAGGCGGCCATCATCGGCGTGCGTGGCGTCATGCGTGTGCTCCTGGGAACCGGGATCGTGTCTCGGATGTGATGTTACCTCGCGCGACCCGCGTACGCAGGTTTTGTTCGCCGAAATCCGCCTCCCGGGTCAATGGGCGGAGGCGGCGGCACGCAGCAATGCGGCGTCCGGCAGCAGGCGGAGCCCGATCGACGGGGCCGCAAGTTTGTCGATGCCGCTGGACGGGCACGTTGGCTTTACCGAAGCGTGTCATGGCCGCACCATGAACCAGCGTCTTGCCCAGCACCACCCGCCCCCTTGAAGGAATTACGATGTCCGATCCCGCACGCCTGACCGCGACAGAAGCATCTCGTAAAATCGCTGCGGGAGGCCTGCGGCCGGAAGCGTTGTTGGAAGCGTGCCTCGATCGCATCGCCACCGACGAAACTCAAGTGCGCGCCTTCGCACATTTCGACGCCGCCCTGGTGCGCGCCACGATGGCACGCCCCGGTCGGCTGCACGGTTTGCCGATTGGGGTGAAGGACGTGCTCGACACGCACGACCAGCCGTCCGCATACGGCTCGCCGATCTGGCAGGGCCACCGCCCGAAGGCCGATGCAGCCTGCGTCGCCTGGGCGCGCGCGGCCGGCGCCGTGGTGATGGGCAAGACTGTCACCACCGAGTTCGCTACCCGCAAGCCTGGCCCCACCGGCAATCCGCACAATGTGGCGCACACGCCGGGTGGCTCTTCCAGTGGCTCGGCTGCAGGCGTTGCCGCCGGCTTCTTTCCGCTGGCATTCGGCACCCAGACCGCCGGTTCCATCATCCGCCCCGCAGCGTATTGCGGCGTGGTCGGCTACAAGCCAAGCTTCGGCATGATCGCGCGCCTCGGCATGAAGGTAATGAGCGAGAGCCTCGACACGATCGGCGTGATGGCCCGCTCGGTCGCCGATTGCGCGCTGTTTGCAGGCGCCGTGGCCGGGCGTGACCTCGGTGATCCTGACGCCAAGCCCGGGACCACGTTGCGCATCGGCCTTTGCCCCGGGCCGGCTGGGGCCGAGGCATCGCCCGAGACCCTCGCCCTGCTCGACCGCGCCGCCGATCGGCTGGCCGCGGCCGGTGCGGTGATCGTCAAGCATCCGTTGCCCCAGGCCTATGCCGCGCTCGCCACGGCCCAGCCGATGGTGATGAACGCCGAGAGCGCTGCATCGATGGGGTGGGAGTTGACCACCCACCGCGCCGGCGTGTCGGACGGGCTGCTGGAGAAGCTCGACTGGGGCCTGGCGCAAGGTCCTGCTTCTCTCGACGCAGCGCGTGACGTGATGCGCCAGATGCAGGCGCATTTCGCCAGCGTGATGGAGGATGTGGACGTGCTGCTGACTCCATCGGCCCAGGGAGAGGCACCGCATGGCCTGGAATGGACAGGCGATCCCCTGTTCAACGCGCCCTGGACCGCGTTGCACGTGCCCTGCGTCACCGTACCGGCCGGAACCGGACCCGCCGGATTGCCGCTCGGCCTGCAGATCGTGGGCGCATTCGGGTCGGACCGTGCCACCCTGGCCTGGGCGCAATGGATCTCCAACGCGCTCGAGGGCTGACCGATGCGACCGGTGCGACCGGCGCGAAAAGCTTCGACCTATACGACGCGGACGATCATCTTGCCGAAATTGTCGCCGCCCAGGACCATTGCCAGCGCTTCCGGTGCGCGTTCCAGCCCGTCGATCACCGTTTCCCGATAGGCAAGGCTGCCATCCGCCACCCAGGGTGCGGCGAGGGTGCGCCATTCGGCGAAGCGTTCCGGCTTGTCGAACACCAGCAGGCCCTGCATACGGACGCGCTTGGCTACCATGAAGCCGAGATTTGGGCCGGGTGGGAATTCCGTCTCGTTATATTGCGCCACCATGCCGCACATGATGATGCGGCCGAAGTTGGCCATCGCAGCGAAAGCCGCCTTCTGCACGGCGCCGCCGACGTTCTCGAAATACACGTCCACGCCACGGGGGCAGGCCTCGGCGATGGCGGCGTCGAGGTCCATCCCGCGGTGATCGACGCAGGCGTCAAAGCCAAGATGTTCCTGCACGAACAGGCATTTGTCCGGCCCACCGGCGATGCCGACCACCCGAGCGCCGGCCCGCTTGGCGATCTGGCCGGCCACCGAGCCGACGGCGCCTGATGCTGCCGAGATCAGAACCGTCTCGCCGGCCTTGGCCTGGCCGATATCGGTCATCCCCGAATAGGCCGTGACCCCCGGCATGCCGAGCACGCCGAGATAAGCGGACAGCGGCGCGTCGCCTTTCGGAATCTTGGTAAGTGCTGTGGCCTTGGACAGCACGTGGCTCTGCCAACCGCGGCCGCCGACGGCAATGTCACCCACCGCGAAGGCAGGATCGGCGGAAGATACCACCTCACCCACCGTCTCGCCGGTCATCGCTTCGCCGATCTGCACCGGCGTTGCGTAGCTTTTGCGGTCCGACAGGCGGCCGCGCATGTAGGGATCAATCGACAGGTAGAGAGTGCGCGTCACCACTTCGCCAGCCGAGGGTGTGGGCATCGGCTCCTCCACCATCTCGAAATCGTCCATGGACGGCATGCCGTCAGGTCGTTGGCGCAGCAGGATCGACTGCCGCATTTTGGCAAGAGGCTCGGTCATCGCAAACTCTCCATTGGCAGTATATGAATGGTAATTCCGGCTGGAGGAAGAAGTTCCGATCCAGTAATAAAGCTCATGCCGCGTCCGACTTAAGTACGAGCCGCCCATTCACCTTCCCGTCGCGCAGCCGCATCAGTGCGGCGTCGGCGTCGTGCTGCGGCACCATCTCGACCGGCAGCGCATCCACCTTGCCGGCCTGCGCCAGCGCCACCAGTTCGCGCAGCTCCTTGGGGTTGCCGACGTAGCTGCCTTGGACGGTGAGCGCGCGCATCGCCATGATCGGCAGCGGCAGCGACAGCTCGCCGCCGAACAGCCCGACCTGGACGAGCTTGCCGCCCTTTTGCAGGGAGTCGAACGCGAAGCGCGCCGTGGCGGTGCCGTTGACAAGGTCGATGACCGCCGACACCGGGCCGCCGGCCGCTTCGACGATGCGGGCCGAGACGCCTTCGCCGGACCCGTTGACCACCTTATGCGCGCCCGCCTTCGTCGCCACCGCCAGTTTCGCGTCGCTGATATCCACCACGATGATGTTGGCGTGGCCGAGCGCCTTCAGCACCGCAATGGCGTTCAGCCCCAGCCCGCCAGCGCCGACCACCACGATCGGGCGATCCGGCGCCATCGGCATCACCTTCTTGATGGCTGAAAAGACGGTGATGCCCGAGCAGGCGTAGGTTGCCGCCACGGCGAGATCGAGCGTGCCGGGGTCCACCAGATGGCGCGGATGCGGTGCCACCACATGGGTGCCGTAGCCGCCATTCTGATACACGCCTAGGCTGCGGCCCTTGAGGCACATGTTGTCCTCTTCGGCGAGGCAGGCCTCGCAGACGCCGCAGCCGACCCAGGGGTATACGATGCGCACGTCGCCCACCGAGACGCCCTTGGCGTCCGGACCCATGCCGGCCACGCGGCCGATGATCTCGTGGCCCATCGCCAGTGGCAGGACCACGCCACGGTCCTTCATGTTCATTTTCTTGCCGCCACCGAGGTCGTATTCGCCCTCCCAGATATGCAGGTCCGAGTGGCAGACGCCGCAATGCGTCGTCTCCAGCAGAACCTGTGTGCCCGTGGGCACCGGCGTCGGCAGCTCGATCTCCTGCAACGGAGCTCCATTCTCAACAACGGCCCAGGCGCGCATTTTTTTATTCCTTTGGGGTGATGGTGTTGAGCTTGCGGATCGGGTGGCCTGACAGCCAGGCGGCCAGGTTTTCGGCGGATTCGCGATAGAGTGCGGTCATGTTGGGGCGCGACACGTATCCAAGATGCGGCGACAGCACGGTGTTGGGTGCCGTCCGCCATGGATCGTTTGCCGGCAGCGGCTCGTGGGTGAAAACATCGAGCGCCGCCACCAGCCGGCCCTGTGTGACGGCTTCCAGCAAGGCTGTCTGGTCGATCAGCCCGGCGCGGGAGGTGTTCACCACGATGGCGCCCTTCTTCATCAACGCCAGATCGGCTTGTGCGAGCGTGTTGCGCGAGCGGTCCGACAGCACGAGATGCAGGGTCACGGCATCGGAGCGTTCCAGCAGTTCCTGCTTGCTCACCAGCGTGGCCCCGCTGGCAGCGGCCTTTTCGGCCGTGAGGTTGGGGCTCCAGGCGAGAATGTTCATCTCCAGCGCCTGTGCATATCGGGCGAGCCTACCGCCGAGTTTGCCCAGGCCGATGATCCCCAGCGTGAGGCCGAACATCTCGGTGCCGGGGTGAAGGTTGTCTTGGAACCGACCGGCGCGGATTTCGGCATCGCCCAGCGGAAGCTGTCTTGCGGCGGCCAACAGCAGGCCCAGCGCCAGTTCGGCGGTGGCGTAAGTTGTGGGGTGGCCGGTGGTGAAGCACACCAGCACGCCATGCTTCGTGCAGGCATCGCAGTCGACGGCGGCGTTGCGCGCGCCGGTGAAGCTCAACAGCTTGAGGCGGGGCAGGCGTGCGATGAGGCTGGCCGGAAACGGGGTGCGCTCGCGCATGGCAACCACCGCGTCGAAATCGGCCAATGCTGTCGCGGTGGCGGCTTCGTTGGCAAAAGCGTCGCGGAAGAACACCAGTTCGGACTTCGAGGCGACCGCTGACCAGTCGATCAGATCGGCAGCAATGTTCTGCCAGTCGTCGAGCACCGCGATACGTTTCATTCTCGTCCTCTCGAATTGCGCGCAGCCTGCGTCGAAGGCTTCCGCAGCGCAAGGTTGCGACCGGCTGGCAGCGGTGGTCAGATCGCGCCGCAACAGGAGACGGACATGGAAAAGATAGCAGTGGTGGGCGGCGGGCTGATCGGCCGTGCCTGGTCGATCGTTTTCGCCCGCGCCGGGTTTTCCGTCTCGCTCTTCGATAGCTCGCAGGAAGCCGGTTCCAAGGCGCTCGCGTTCATCGAGGCGCGGCTGCCCGAACTGCATGACGCGGGCCTGCTGGTTGATACGCCCGCAGAGGTGATGGCGCGCATCAGCCTCGCCCCCACGCTGGAGGTAGCCATCGAGGGTGCGATCTATGTGCAGGAGAACGGCCCGGAGCGTGTGGAGGCCAAGAGCAAGCTCTTTGCCCTGATGGATTCCATCGCGCCGAAATCGACGATCCTGGCCAGTTCCACCAGCGGCATTCCCGGCAGCACCTTCACCGAGAACCTGCCTGGCCGCGCCCGCTGCATCGTGGCGCATCCGGTCAACCCACCCTACTTGGTGCCCGTCGTGGAAATCTGCCCGGCGCCGTGGACCAGCGAAGCCACCGTTGCCGCCACCCGCGCGCTGATGCTGCGCGCGAAAATGGTGCCGGCCACGATCAAGCGGGAGGTGGCAGGCTTCGTGCTGAACCGCCTGCAGATCGCGCTAGTGGCCGAGGCTTTCCGACTTGTCGCCGATGGCGTGGTGTCACCGGAGGACTGCGACGCCACGATCAAGCACGGCCTTGGCCTGCGTTGGGCATTCATGGGGCCGTTCGAGACTATCGACCTTAACGCGCCCGGGGGGGTGGCCGATTACTGCGCCCGCTATGGCGCGCTCTACAGCAAAGTGCAGCGCGAACAGACCCCGATCGAGCTGACGCCCGAACCGGTCGCCGACGTGGACCGCGCGATGCGCAAAGCGCTGCCGATCAAGGATCAGCCGGCCCGGCAGGAGTGGCGAGATCGCCGGCTGATGGCATTGTTGGCGCACAAGGCGGGGCAGCCTTCGTAGCGGTTCCGGCCGCTACTTCCCGCGTGGATCCAATGCGTCCCGCAGCCCGTCGCCGACGAGGTTGAAACTCATCACGCACAGAAAGATCGCCGCCCCCGGAAAGATCGCGAGCCACGGGGCCTGCGACAGAAACCGCTGGGCGGAATTCAGCATAGAGCCCCAGCTTGGCGCCGGCGGTTGTTGACCAAGTCCGAGGAACGACAGCGCGGCCTCGGCGATGATGGCCCCGGCGATGGCGAGCGTCGCCTGCACCAGCACCGGCGGCACGATGTTCGGCAGGACGTGGCGGACGGCGACGCGCCAGGCGGGATTTCCGATCGCGCGTGCGGCCTCGACATAGTCGTTGGTCGCCGCGTCCATCGTGGCGCCGCGCGCGACGCGCATGAAGATCGGCGCCGCGGTGATGCCGATCGCGATCATCGCGTTCTGCAGGGATGGGCCGAGGAACGCGGCAAGCGCGATCGCCAGGATCAGGTTCGGCACCGCCAGCATGGTGTCCACTACCCGGCTGAGCAGCATGTCCGTGCGTCCGCCCACGAAGCCTGCGATCAGTCCGGCCGGCACGCCGATTCCGGCGGCGATACATACCGAGATCACGCCCGCCATCATCGAGGCGCGTGCGCCCCAAATGACGCGGCTGAGCACGTCGCGGCCATTTTCGTCGGTGCCCAACCAATTGAGTGCGCTGGGCGCTTTCCGAATCGCGGTCCAGCTTGTCTTGATCGGGTCGTAAGGCGCCAACCAGGGTGCCGCCAACGCGGTGAGGATGAACACCACGACGACAAAAAGCCCGATCAGCGCCGCCGGCCTGCGGCAAAATCGCTTGACCGCCAGCTTGCGCGGGCTTTGCGCGGCGGGAATCACCGGTGCGGTGAGGGAGGGGGCACGTCCGATCACAGCACTCATGCGCCGCGCATCCTCGGGTTGATGACGACGTATAGCACGTCGGCAAGGAGATTCAGCAGCACATAGACGGTGGCGGTGACGAGAACCACGCCCTGCACCACGGGATAGTCCCGGTTGAACACCGCATCCACGATCAGCTTGCCGAAGCCGGGGATGGAGAACACCTGCTCGGTCAGCACCGCGCCGGAGAGCAAGGTGCCCAGTTCGAGCGCGCCGAGGGTGACGACCGGGACCAGCGCATTGCGCAAGGCATGACGCAGGATCACCACCCGCTCCGGTAGGCCCTTGGCCCGCGCGGTTCGCACGTAGTCCTGATCCATCGCCGTCAGCATCGCCGAACGCGTATGCCGCATCAGCACCGCGGCAATGGCGTTGCCGAGCACGAAGGCGGGCATGATGGTGGTGGCCAGCGACTGTCGCCAATCCTCCGCCAGCGACACATAGCCCGACGGCGGCAGCCAGCCGAGCTTCACGCTCACCAGAAGAATGAGCATGATGCCGAGCCAAAAGTTCGGCGTCGAAAGCCCGGCCAGCCCCACCCCGTTGGCGATATAGTCCCACTTGGTGTTGCGCTTCACTGCCGACAGAATGCCCATGGGGATGCCGATGCCGACGGCGATCACGAACGCCATCAGCCCGAGCTGCAACGTGACCGGCAGCTTGGTCGCCACCAACTGGATCACCGGCTGGCGTATGCGCCAGGAAAAGCCGAGATCGCCCTGCACAACGCCGCCGATCCAGTGCAGATACTGGATCGGCAACGAGCGGTCGAGCCACAGTTCGCTGCGGATTGCGGCCAGCACCGCCGGGTCGCGCTCCTCGCCGGCCAGCACCAGCGCCGGATCGCCGGGCATCAACTGCTGCAGGCAGAACACCAGAATGCTCACCAGCAACAGCGTGGGGATAACCTGTAGAATGCGCTGTCCGAGATGCCCGCGCATGTTACTTCGCCAACACCATACCCTGGATGCGGATCATGCCGTCAGCCACCGGACGGAAGCCGGTCAGCTTCTTGTTGGCCACCGTCACCCAGGCGTTGTTGTCCAGGTACAGGACCGGCAGATCCTCGTGGATCTGGCTGGTGATTTTGGCGTATAGCGCCTTGCGGGTGGGGATGTCGGTTGTGGCGCGGGCCTCGTCCAGCCAGATGTCGACGTCCTTGTTGCTGTATTTCCAATCGTTCAACGGGGCGCCGGTGTGCATGAAACTGTAGAGGTTGCCGTCCGGATCGACGCGGCCGGACCAGCCGATGCCGGAGATCTCGAAATCGCCGCTGCCTTCGGCCGACAGCATCGAGGCGAATTCGGTGGCCTGCACTTTTACGTCGAAGCCGGCTTCCGATGCCATTGACTGGATGACCTCGCCCACCTGCTTCTGGTCGGGGCTGGTGGTGACGTTCAGCGTGATCTGCACCGGCAGCTTCACGCCGGCCTGGGCGAGCAGCGCCTTCGCCTTGGCGACGTCTCGTTCCGGCACCTTCAGGGCCGCGTTGTAGAACGGGCTGGCCAGCGGGATCGCCTGTGCGGTGGGCGGGAAAAGCCCGTTGGTTACAACCTGCATCAGTGCTGCGCGGTCAATTGATGCCTCGAAGGCCTGGCGCACCAGCTTGCTGGAGCCCAGCGGCAGCTTCGACTTCGGGCCGTTGCCGATATTGATGTTGAGGCTTTGGAAGCCCAGGCTTGGGAACACCATCACGTTCAGCTTTGGGTCTTTGCGTGCCGCCTCCACATCGGTCGGCGCCACGCGCTCAGCGATATCGACGGCGTCGGCCTGCAGGTTGGCGAGCTTGACCGAGCTGTCAACGATGATCTGGTAGATCACGCGGGCGAAATGGACGTTCTTCGCATCCCAGTATTCAGGAAAGCGCTCGAGCGTGATGTGGTCCTGGGCGACGCGCTCGACGAATTTGAACGGCCCGGAGCAGACCGGCTTCAGGCCGAAATCCTTACCGGCCGCTTCCGCAGCCTTCGGCGAGACGATCATGCCGGCGCGGTCGGTCAACTGCGACACGAAGGGCGCGGACGGCGTCTTGAGCAGAATTTTGATGGTCAGCGGATCGACGATCTCGATCTTGTCCATCGCGGCCAATTCGGCCTTGCGGGTGCTGCCGGGGAAGTTGACGTGCCGTTCGAGGCTGTATTTCACCGCCGCGGCGTCCATGTCGGTGCCGTCATGGAATTTCACGCCCGGGCGCAGCTTCAGCACCAGGGTCTTGGGGTCGGTGTATTCGAAGCCGGTGGCCAACTGCGGCACGATTTCCAGCTTCTCGTTGATATCGAACAGCTTGTCGCACAGCCCGGCGAACACGATGCGGCCGACGAAGGTGCGCGCCACGCTGGGATCAAGGACGTCGCCGTCCTCGGCGATCGCCACGCGAAGGGTCTGCGTGGGCACTTCCTGGGCAAAGCCCTGGACGCTGCAACATGACATGGCAGCCAGCGAGGCGGTGGCGAACAGCAGACGGCGCATAGAGATCCCCCATCAGACATACAGCGACAGCGCGCAATGTGACACGGCGGCGGGCGCTGGCAAGAACCAACGATTCCTCGCGGGCAGCTCCAAGCAAGTTTCATGCAACGACGGGCGGAAAAGGCCGGATGGGCAATGTCGGGCGGGCAAGTCCGGGCTCATGACGCTGCACCATCGCCCGCGCGCTGCAGCAGGTCATCAATGCCGGACCGTTTGCCCTGTTTCGCGGGATCGTCATGGTTCCGCCCCATTGCCCATGACATGCTCGGCCAGCCCGGTGGCTGGAGCCCTGATCGATATGACCCAAGCCCGAAAAGTGCTGTCCACAAGGCGCTGCCTGCCGATCGTCCTTGCGGGAATCGCCGTCGCCGCGAGCCCCGTGCGGGCAGCCGATCTCACGCTCACCCGTGTCATGCTGTCGACCGGTGGCGTCAGCTATGTCGAATACAGCGCTGACGTCGATGGTGACGCCACGCTCGGGCTCGATGTCCGGCTCGACCAGGTCGACGACGTTCTAAAATCGCTGGTGGTGTTTGACAGCGCCGGCGGCGTGGGGGGCATCGAACTCCCCGGCCGCGACGGTGGCGATGCCGCGTTCGGGGACCTGCCATTCGGCCAGGACGGCCTGGCGTCGCCACTGGAGTATCTGAACAGCCTGCGCGGCGTGGAATTGACCGTCTCTGGTCCGCGCCCGATGAGCGGCAGATTGCTGCGTGCTGAATGGGTCAGCGTGCAGACCGCGGTGCCAGGGCGCGAGACCACCGAACAGCGCACCCGCGTCACGTTGATGGCGCCCGACGGCCTGCGCCAGTTCATCCTCGAAGACGCCGAGACGGTGCAGGTCGCCGACCCTGTTTTGCACGCACGCATCGAACGCGCGCTCGACACGCTGCGGCGCGACGCCGGCAGCACGTCGCGGCATATCACGCTGCAC
>JAYTHH010000316.1:0-30156 GCA_043732745.1 Rhodospirillales bacterium | reverse complement strand
GCCGACCAGCTCGCCGATCGCGCCCTCGAACGCCATCACGCAGGTGGGGCTCGCATGGATGCCAAGCTTGTGTTCCAGCGACACGCATTCGACGCCGTTGCGGCTGCCGTCGGCGTGGAGTTTCGGCACCGCGAACAGCGAGATTCCCGCGCTGCCGGCGGGCGCATCGGGCAGGCGGGCCAGCACCATGTGCAGGATGTTGGAGGCAAGTTCGTGCTCGCCCCACGTGATGTAGATCTTAATGCCCGTGATGGCGTAGCGCCCGTCCTCGGTTGGCACCGCACGCGTGCGTACGCCCGACAGGTCCGAGCCGGATTGCGGTTCGGTGAGGCACATCGTGCCGGTCCAGTCACCCGCGATCATCGGCGCCAGGAAGCGCTGTTGCTGGTCCGGAGTCCCGTGGGTGGCAACGAGTGCAATCGCATCCTGGGTCAGCATCGGGCACAGGCCGAACGCCATGTTGGCCGACGACACCGGCTCGAACGCCGCAAGCGCCAGCACGTGCGACAGGCCTTGGCCGCCGTGATCTGGGTCGGCGGCGATGCCGATCCAGCCCCCTTCGGCATACGTGCGAAACGCTTCGGTGAAACCGGGGGGCGAGATGACGTGGCCCGACTCAAGCCGGGCGCCATGGCGATCGCCCGGCCAGTCCAGCGGCGCCAGCACGCCCTCGGCGGTGCGGGTGGCCTCCTCCAGCACGGCGAGCGTGTCTTCGGTTGGCATGGCGCTAAAGCCGAGGATCTCGTGCAGCAGCCATGCGGTCTCGGCTGGCGGGGCAGTGATGGCCATGTTCGGGCTCTCCTTATCCTTTACGTTCTACGCCCGTCGCAGCTTTCGCGAAACCCGGTCAGTGGTGGCGAGCCTGATTCCGAGTGCGACCGGCACGATGCCGAGCAGGTCGAGCGGATGCAGGGGCTCGCCCAGGACCGCCCAGCTCATCAGCAGGCCCAAAGGCGGCATCAGAAAATGCAGCGACGACGCGGCCGATGCGGTGCCCTGTCGCAGCAGGCTGAACCAGAGCAGGAAGGCACCGATCGAGATGACGAAGATGAACCACAGCATGGTGCCCCACAGCAGCGGGCCGGGGACGAATTCGGACATGCGCTCGCCGAGCAGGCTGCCAGCCAGCAGCAAGGCGATCCCGGCACCGACCTGCTGGACGCCGACGGCCACGAACAGGTCCACCCTCGGCGCGATCTTCTTGTAGAGCAGCGTGCCCAGGGTCATCGCCACCATGCCGATGGCGATCAGCGCGATACCGGTGGGGTCCTCGCCGGTCACGACCACGCGGTTGCGCACCACGAAGGCGGCGCCGAGAAAGCCCAGGGCGAGGCCGGCCAGTTTGCGCCAGGTCATGCGCTCGCCGAGGAAGGGCACCGCCAGCACGGCCACCAGCACCGGATTCAGCGACGCGACGATGGTGGCCAATCCGCCGGACACGGTTCGCATGCCCATCCAGGCCAGGCCCTGATAGCCGGCCTGGTTGATGACCCCCAGCGCCATCAGGGCCAGCCAGGGCACCGGCGATCCCGCCACGCGGCGCAGGCGTCCGGTGGTGGCGGCGAACGCCAGCAGCAAGGCGGCCGCGATGCTGAAACGGATGCCGAGATAGAGCAGCGGCGGGCCGACCGAAATGGCCAGTTTGGCGGCGGGGAAGGCGGAGCTCCAGGTCAGGCAGAACAGCAGGACCAGCAGCAGGTAGGCCGGGCGTGTCACGCTTATGGGAGCAGTAGCGCCGCGACCGCCTGGGCGGCGATGCCCTCCATGCGGCCGGTGAAGCCCAGGCGTTCCGAGGTGGTGGCCTTCACCGATACGCGGCTTTCGTCGATGCCCATGATGGCGGCCAGGCGGGCGATCATCGCCGGCGCGTGCGGCGTGATCTTTGGGCGTTCGCAGATCAGCGTGACGTCCACGTTGGTGATGCGTCCGCCGCGCGCAGCCACGCGGTCGGCGGCATGGGCGAGGAACCGCGCCGAATCGGCGTCTTTCCATTCGTTTTCGCTGGGCGGGAAGTGGCGGCCGATATCGCCTTCGGCAAGGGCGCCGTAGATGGCGTCGCATAAGGCATGAATACCAACATCGGCGTCGGAATGGCCGGACAGGCCGCGCTCGTGCGGCACCTCGATGCCGCAGAGAATAAGCTTGCGGTCTTCGACGAGGACATGGACGTCGTAGCCGGTGCCGACACGGGGTTCCATCATGGGCGAGGCGATCCTTTCCAGACGCTGCATGTCAGCTTGGTAGGTGAGCTTGATGTTGTCCTCGTGGCCTTCCACCAACGCGACTTTATGGCCCGCGGCCTCGAGGATGGAGGCGTCGTCGGTGGCGCCGACGGGGGCGGAACGGTGCAGGTCGCGCAGCAGCGTAAAGGCGAAGGCCTGCGGGGTCTGCGCGCGAAACAGACCGTCGCGTGAGACGGTGCCGGAGATCGTGCCATCAGCGCCGCGCTTGAGCGTGTCGGCCACCGGGACGGCTGGTATGGCGCCGGGGTGGGTGAGAAGTGCGTCCAGCAGGGCCGCGATGGTGCCGGGCGGAATGACCGGCCGGGCCGCGTCATGCACCAGGACGATGTCGGGGGCGTAAGCATCCAGTGCCTCCAGGCCAGCGCGCACCGAATCTTGGCGGGTGGCGCCGCCGGAAACGGTGGGCAGGTGGTCGAGGCCCTGCAATGCTGCATCGATCGCTTTGGCGTCGCCGACCGGTTGGAGAATAAGCCCGGCGTCCAGCAGCGCCTCGGCGGCGTGGCGGATCACCAGCTTTCCGGCCAGCGGCAGGAACTGTTTGGCGGTCGGCGCACCGAAGCGGCTGCCGGTGCCGGCACCGACCAGCAGGGCGGCAATGCGGGGTTTTTGCATCATGGTGCCGCAAACTGTCTGCGCCTGCCTGCGCCGTCAATTGGGTGCCCGCGCATTGCGCGAAACGGTGCGTTTCATTAGTTTGCTCAAATCATGGGCAATTCCACTTCCACGCATCCCAAACTCGCGCCGATCACGCTCGAAAACGTGGTAATCGAGACGCCGGTGATCCTGGCGCCGATGTCGGGCGTCACCGACCTGCCGTTTCGTCGGCTGGCCCGAGAACTCGGTGCGTCCTTGGTGGTGTCCGAGATGATCGCCTCCTGGGCGATGGTGCATGAGAACAAGGCCACGCTGCGGATGGCCACGTTGGATGGTTCGCCGTCGTCCATCCAGTTGGCCGGCTGTGACCCGCTGGCAATGGCCGAGGCGGCGAGGATTGCCGTGGGCCGAGGTGCCGATCTCATCGACATCAATTTCGGCTGCCCGGTGAAGAAGGTGGCGGTGGGAATGATGGCCGGCAGCGCGCTGATGCGCGACGAGGTTGGGGCCGCGCGGATTCTGGAGGCGGTGGTGGCGGCTGTGTCGGTGCCGGTGACGTTGAAGATGCGCATGGGCTGGGACCATGCCAGCCTCAACGCGCCCACTCTGGCCCGCATTGCCGAGCAATCCGGCATCCGCATGCTGACGGTGCACGGCCGCACGCGCCAGATGTTCTACACCGGCGTGGCCGACTGGGCGTTCATTCGCCACGTGAAGGAGGCTGTGGCGATACCGGTGATCGCCAACGGCGACATCGTGAGCGAGGACGATGCCGTGCTGGCATTGCAGCTTTCCGGCGCAGATGGCGTGATGATCGGCCGCGGCGCCTATGGCAGGCCCTGGGCGCCGGCGCATATTGGCCATTTCCTGCGCACCGGCGAGCGTCTGGCCGAGCCGGATCTCGCCTCCCAGAAATCCATCCTGCTGCGGCATTACGACGCCATGCTCGTGCATTTCGGCGCCGAGCCCGGCATGCGGCTCGCGCGTAAGCATCTCGCCTGGTATTCCCGCGGCTTATTTGGCTCGGCGGAATTCCGCACCACCGCGATGCGGACCAACACAATTCCAGAGGTTCTGGCGCTGATCGACCGGTTCTACGATCCGCTGATCGAACGCGGGGCCGAACGCGCCGACACCCGGGCCTTCGTGCTGGCGCAGGCGGCATGACAGACCAGATCCACAGTATGCTCGCCGTCGTGACGCGCCGCCCCGTGGCGATGCGCGGGCCTGATCCGGCGGCGCTGCTGTCAGCCATTCCGGTGCCGATCGTGGTGCTTTCGGCAGACAATCTGTTCCGCTACGCCAACCAGGCCGCCGAGCAGTTTTTGGGATTGTCCACCTCGCAGTTGGGCGGCATGCGGCTGTCCGACCTCCTGTTCGAGGATCATCCGATATTTGCGCTCGTGGCGCAGGTTCGGCTGGCAGATGTCAGCATCGCCGACCACGACATGAATTTCGAAAGCCCGCGCCTGCGCAAGGCGGGGATCACCGTGCAGGCGTCGCCCTTCCTGGAGGAGCCCGGGGCCGTGGTGCTGGTGCTGCAGGATGCCTCCGCCGCCCGCGCGCTCGACCGGCAGCTGACGTCCCGGTCGGCCGCGCGTTCTGTTGCGGGGATGGCGGCGATCCTGGCGCATGAGGTGAAGAACCCGCTTTCGGGCATCCGCGGCGCGGCGCAACTGCTGGAGGCCAGCGTTGGCGAGGCGGACCGCGAATTGACCGTGCTGATCCGCGAGGAGGCCGATCGTATCCGCGACCTCGTCGACCGCATGGAGGTGTTCGGCGAGAAGCCGATCGAGCGCGGTGCTGTGAATATCCATCGCGTGCTGGAGCGTGTGCGCCGGTTGGCGCAGTCCGGCTTTGCAGCCCATATCAACATTCGCGAGATCTACGACCCCAGCCTGCCCTCGGTGCTCGGCAATCGCGACCAGCTCGTGCAGGTGATCCTGAACCTGGTAAAGAACGCGGCCGAATCGATCACGTCAGGCGAGACTGCCACCCACGGCGAGATCGTGCTGACCACGTCGTATCAGCACGGCATGCGCCTGGCCGTGCCCGGCAGTGACCATCGCATGAAGCTGCCTTTGCTGGTCTGCGTGCGCGATAACGGCCCGGGTATTCCTGACGACATCATGCCCAACCTGTTCGACCCGTTCGTGTCGTCCAAACCGTCCGGCAGCGGGCTCGGGCTGGCGCTGGTGGCAAAGATCATCGCCGACCATGGCGGGCTGATCGAGGTGGACAGCAGGCCAGGTCGAACCGAGTTTCGTCTGCATCTGCCGATTCTTCCGGACGACCCGCAAGACATGCTCTGACGCAAACCATGTTGCATACCGAACCGCCCGAACAGGGCCTGATTCAGGGATATTATGACCCCTCCGACCGTTCTGATCGCCGATGACGACCGTTCCATCCGCACGGTTCTGACGCAGGCGCTTGGCCGCGCCGGCTATCAGGTTCGCAGCACATCCAACGCCGCCACGCTGTGGCGCTGGGTGGAGGACGGCGAGGGCGATCTGGTGATCACCGATGTGGTGATGCCGGATGAGAACGGCCTGGACCTCATTCCGCGCATCAAGCGTATCCGCCCGGATCTGCGGGTGGTGGTGATGTCGGCGCAATCGACCTTGATAACGGCGGTGAAGGCCGCCCAGCGCGGCGCCTTCGAATACCTGCCCAAGCCGTTCGACCTGAAGGAGCTTTTGTCCGTTGTCAGCCGCGCGCTGGCCGCACCGCCCCCCGAGATGCCCACGATGCCGCCGCAGGAGAGCGAGGAGCGGTTGCCGCTGATCGGGCGCGGTCCGGCGATGCAGGAGATCTATCGCACCATCGCACGGCTCACCACCGCCGACCTCACGGTAATGATCAACGGCGAAAGCGGCACCGGCAAGGAGTTGGTGGCCCGCGCGTTGCACGATTACGGAAGACGTCGCGGCGGGCCATTCGTGGCCATCAACATGGCGGCCATCCCGCGTGAGCTGATCGAGAGCGAGCTGTTCGGCCATGAGCGTGGCGCCTTCACGGGGGCCACCAACCGCAACCAGGGCCGCTTCGAGCAGGCCAGCGGCGGCACGCTTTTTCTCGATGAGATCGGCGACATGCCGCCCGAGGCGCAGACCCGGCTATTGCGTGTTTTGCAGGAGGGCGAGTTCACCACCGTCGGCGGTCGCGCGCCGATCCGTGCCAATGTGCGCATTATCGCCGCCACCCACCGCGATCTGCGCGCTGCCATCCGCCAGGGTAGCTTTCGCGAGGATCTGTTCTACCGCCTGTGCGTGGTGCCGATCCGGCTGCCGCCATTGCGCGAGCGCACCGAGGACATCGCCGATCTGGCGCGCCATTTCCTCGACCGTGCCCGGGCCGACGGCCTGCCGTCCAAGACGCTCGACAATTCCGCCATCGACGCGCTGTGCTCGCATCGCTGGCCCGGCAATGTGCGTGAGCTGGAGAACGTCATGCGGCGGCTGGCGGCGCTGTGCCCCGACGAGGTAATCACCGCCGAGACGATCCGCCCCGAACTGCATGACGGCGACGAACACGAGCATTTCGCCGGCCCCGCCAGCCAGGGCGCGTCCGGGGGATCGCAGGCCGAATCCGCCAACGAGCCCCTTGCGCGTGCCGTGGAGCGCCATATCAGGCAGTTCCTGGCGGCCCATCGTGACGGTGACGGTCCGTCCGACATTTACGAGCAGGTGCTGGCCGAGGTGGAGCGGCCGTTGATCCAGATGACCCTGGCGGCCACGCGGGGCAACCAGATCAAGGCGGCCTCGATGCTGGGGCTCAACCGCAACACCTTGCGCAAGAAGATCAGGGATCTCGACATTCCGGTCATCCGGGGGATCGCCTGAACGCGCCGGAGCGAATTCCGCAGCCGTCGCGGCTGCCCCAGGCCGGAATGCCGGCCTTGGGACTGAAGGCGGCCGAAACCGCGCCGCTGGATGCCAACCTCGCCGCGCCGCGGGGCCTTGGCGAATTGCTGCTGGGGCGTGTCTTCACGCTCATCCTGGCGGTGGTGGCTCTCGCGATGGGCGTTGCCACGTTCGTGGTGCTGTCGGGCGGGCTGCGGTTGGGCCCGCGCAACGATTCTGTGGTGTACGGGCTGGTCATCGCCAATCTGGTGGTGCTGCTGCCCTTGGGCCTGGTGTTGGTGGTGCGGCTGGTGCGCGTCTGGGTGGAGCGCCGGCGTGGCTCAGCCGGGTCGCGCCTGCATGTGCGGCTGGTGGTGCTGTTCGGCGTCGTGGCCGTCACGCCCGCCATCGTGGTGGCGGTATTCGCCACGTTCTTCTTCAATCTCGGCATCCAGAGCTGGTTCAACGACCGCGTCCGCACCGCGCTGCATGAAAGCCTGCAAGCCAGCCAGGGCTACCTGGAGGAGCACCGCAACCATATCCGCGCCGACGCCGTTGGAATGGCCAATGACCTTCTTCGTGCCATGGACGAGCAGCGCAACGATCCCAATGCCTTTGGGCAGGTTCTGTATGATCAGACGGTTCTGCGCGGCTTGGCGGAAGCGGTGATCTATGAGCCCACCACCAGCCAGGTGATCGCCTCGACCGGCGCCATGGGCGGTTTCGGCGCTGATCCGCCGCCGCCTTGGGCGCTTGGCCTGGCGCAGGGCGGCGATGTCGCGGTGTTCGGCGAAGAAAGCAAGCGCGTTCGCGCGCTGGTGCAGATGGACAGCAAGCCACCGCTGATGCTGATGATCAGCCGGCCCGTGGATGTACAGATCCTCCAACACATGAAACGCACCGAGGAATCGGTGGCGGAATACGACCGTCTGGATGAAAACCGCACAGGGCTGCAGATCACCTTCGTGCTGATCTTCGCTGTGGTGGCGCTGCTGGTGCTATCGGCGGCGGTGCTGATCGGTCTGCTGTTGGCCAACCAGATCGCGCGTCCCATCGGCCGGCTCATCTTCGCGGCCGAGCGCGTTCGCGCAGGCGATCTCGCCACGCGCGTGCCGGAATCAGCGTCCGACGACGAGGTGGCCGATCTCAGCCGCGCCTTCAACCGCATGACCGGCCAGCTCTCCGCCCAGCGCGGTGAGCTGATGGACGCCTATGGACAAATCGACCAGCGCCGCCGGTTCACCGAGGCCGTGCTGTCGGGCGTGTCGGCGGGGGTGATCGGGCTGGACCGCCAGGGCGCCATCGAATTGCCGAACCGGGCGGCGGCAGCGTTGCTTGGGATTGATCTGCTGGCTGCCGTGGGTCGTCCGCTGGTGTCCCTGGTGCCAGAATTCGGCCCGTTGATCGCCTCGGCACTGGCAGCACCACATACTGCGCACACGACAGAGCTGGAGATCGGGCCGGCCAATGCGCGCCGTACTCTTCTGGTCCGTATCGGTGCCGATCGTCCGGAGCATGATCATCCGCTCGACGGCGACGACACACTTTTGGAAACCCGCGGCTTCGTGGCGACTTTCGACGACATCACCCAGTTGCAGGCTGCCCAGCGTAAGGCCGCCTGGGCCGATGTGGCGCGTCGCATCGCCCATGAGATCAAGAACCCGCTGACCCCCATTCAACTCTCGGCCGAACGGCTGAAACGCCGCTTCGCGCGGGAGATCACGTCCGACCCTGAAACCTTCATTCAATGCGCCGACACCATCGTGCGTTCGGTTGGCGATATCGGGCGCATGGTCGACGAGTTCTCTGCCTTCGCGCGCATGCCGCTGCCGGTGATCAAGCCTGCTGATCTGTCGCGCGTGGTGCGAGAGGCGATGGTCTTGCAGCGCCAGGCGCATCCCGAGATCGACTGGCACGTCGACCTGCCGGATCAAGGCCCGATCGTCGCCTGCGACAGCAGGCAGATCGGGCAGGCGCTGACCAATCTGTTGCAGAATGCCGCCGATACGGTGGCGATGCGCCACGAACCGGAAACGCCAGGGCGGATTTCTGTCGATATCGCGCTGGATGCCACCGAGATCTGCATCCGCGTGGGCGATAACGGCATCGGCCTCCCCGAGGAAGACCGCGGCCGGCTGGCCGAGCCGTATGTGACGCACAAGCCGAAAGGCACCGGCCTGGGCCTGGCGATCGTGAAGAAGATCATGGAGGACCATGGCGGGCGTATCGTGCTGGAAGACAATCCCGAAGGTGCCGGCGCCATCGCGATGCTGTGTCTTCCGGCCGCGCCGGCTTTGGTGGCGAAGGCGCCGGTCGCCCCGGCTTCAACCAGCAGGGTGCCGGGCCGCGAACAGGGGAGCGAGACATGATCGCTTCGGGAGAGATCGATGGCGTATGAGATCTTGATCGTCGACGACGAACCCGATATCCGCATGCTCGTGGACGGTATTCTGCGCGATGAAGGCTACGAAACGCGCCAGGCTGGTAATTCCGACGCCGCCATCGCCGCCTTCCGCGCCCGCCGGCCGTCGCTGGTCATTCTGGATGTCTGGCTGCAGGGCAGCAAACTGGACGGTCTCGGCATCCTCCAGGCGTTGCAGGCGGAGGAGCCGGTGGTGCCGGTGGTGATGATCTCTGGCCACGGCAACATCGAAACCGCCGTGACCGCCATCCAGCATGGCGCCTACGACTTCATCGAAAAGCCGTTCCAGTCCGACCGGCTTTTGCTGATTATCCGCCGCGCCCTTGAAGCCTCCAACCTGCTGCGGGAGAATGCGGAGCTGCGGCTGCGGGCGGGGCCGGAGACTCAGCTTACCGGCGAGAGCGCTGCCATCACTGGATTGCGCCAGGCCGTGGAGAAGGTAGCGCCGACCGGATCGCGCGTGTTGATCTCCGGCCCGGCCGGTGCGGGCAAAGAGGTTGTGGCGCGCATGATCCATGCCCGTTCGCGCCGTGCCGAGGGTCCGTTCGTGTCGCTCAACTGCGCCATTCTGAATCCAATGCGGTTCGAGGAGGAGCTGTTCGGGGTTGAGGCCGGCGCCGACAGCGCCACCCAGCCACGTCGCGCCGGCGTGCTGGAGCGCGCGCATGGCGGCACGCTGCTGCTCGATGAGGTCAGCGACATGCCGCTGGAGACCCAGGGCAAGATTGTCCGCGCGCTTCAGGATCAGACCTTCGAGCGCCTGGGCGGCTCGGCCCGGGTGAAGGTGGACGTGCGGGTGATCGCCACGTCAAACCGTGATTTGCAGGCGGAGATCGCGGCCGGAAGGTTCCGCGAGGATCTTTACTACCGCCTCGCCGTGGTGCCGCTGCGAGTGCCGGCCCTGCGGGAGCGGCGCGAGGACGTGCCGGGCCTGGCGCGGCAGTTCCTGCTGCGCTCGGCCGAATTGTCCGGCCAGCCGGCGCGGGAGCTGTCGGCCGATGCGGTGGCCGCCCTACAGGCTTATGACTGGCCCGGCAATGTCCGCCAGCTCCGCAATCTCGTGGACTGGCTGCTGATCATGGCGCCGGGCGGACCATCCGACCCGATCCGTGCCGAGATGCTGCCGCCGGAGATTGGGTCCGCGGCACCCGCGCTGTTCAACGCCGATCCGTCCGCCGACGTGATGGCCCTGCCGCTGCGCGAGGCGCGGGATCTGTTCGAGACCCAGTATCTGCATGCACAACTGCTGCGGTTCGGCGGCAATATCAGCCGCACCGCCGGCTTTGTCGGCATGGAACGCTCGGCGCTGCACCGCAAGCTCAAGCAACTGGGGATCAATTCGGAAGACCGCGCCGCGATCTGAGGCGGCCTGGGATGCCGCTCTCCAGCCAGATCCGCCGCTCGGCCCCCGATCTGGCCCGACTGCCGATTGCGTTCGACATCCGCGCCATCAGCCTGATGGAGGGTGCGCGTGCGGCGTTGTCCATTGCGGCGATCATGGTGGCGAGCACGGTACTGCATGTTCCCGGCCTGCGCGAGGCGGCGCTGGCGGCTTTGTTCACCGCTCTGTGCGACATTGGCGGGCCGTTGCGCCGAAGGCTGCCGGCGCTGCTGTGCTTTGCCGGAATCGGCGCGCTGGTGATCACCGTGGGCGGGCTGCTGCGCGCGCTCGGGCCGGGCGCGGCGTTTCCTTTCGACGTTCTGGTGATCTTCGCGGCCTCGTTCGTTCGGATCTACGGCCCACAGGCCCAGCAGGTCGGCATGTTCCTATCGGTTATCGCGGTGTTGTCGCTCGATCACGGTTTTACCAATCCCGGCGACGCTTTGCTGCTTGGCGCGATGTTCGCGGGTGGCGGCGCCTGGGCCACCATCCTGACCATGCTGCTCTGGCGCGTCAGGCCGTTCCAGCCGGTGCGCCGCGCGCTGGCTCGGGTGTTCGAGGCGCTGGCCGCCCAGGCGCGCGACCTGCACGTCCTGCTCGGCCAGGCGGACATCGATGTCGCCGCCTGGGAATTTCACGCCCGCGCCCATCGCCGCACCGTGCGCACCGCCATCGAGGCTGCCCGCACCACCATTCTGGACACGATGCGCGGCCGCGGCCCCATGACCAGCCGGGCCAGCCAAAGCCTGTTGCGGATCGAGACCGCGGATCAGTTGTTCGGCGCGATGATCGCGCTGAGCGACCTGCTGGAGACCGCCGACCCGAGGGAGCGCGCGGCCGCCGCCCACATGATCCGCCGGCTACGCCCGCTATTCGCGGTGTTCGGCCATGAGATGCTTGCCGACCGCACCGACGCCCATGCCCAGATCGGCCGCTCCATCGCCTCGATGGCGCGCGATGTCGAAATACTCCCCGAGGGCAACCGACTGCGCGTGCTTGTCGGCGTGATCGCCTCGCGGCTTCAGGTGCTGATGGTTGTATCAGCCACCGCTGAGCGCAGCATCGATGCGGGGAAGGGCGCGCGGGTGCCGCAGGTCTGGCAGGCTTTCGTAACACCGCTGCGCGCCAATCTGAGCTGGCGGTCATCATCGTTCCGCCATGCCGTCAGGGCCACTGCGACAGCGGCGCCGGCCCTGGCCTACAGCCTGCTGCATGACGGCCCGTTCGACCATTGGCTGACCATCACCATCCTGGTGACGATGCAGCCGTTCTTCGGCAATACCTTCATGCGGGCCGCCGAGCGCGTCGCCGGCACCACACTGGGGGGCCTGATCGCGGCTCTGCTCGGCCTGGTCGTCACCACGCCGCTGGGCAATGCGGTCGCGATGTTTCCGCTGGCTCTGGTGGCGTTCACCCTGCGTCCGGTCAGCTTCGGTCTGTTCGTCTCGGCGCTGACACCGATGATCGTGCTGCTGGTGGAAGTTGGCCTGCCCGGTACCGCGGACTGGACGATCGCCGGCACCCGTGTGGCGCTGACCTTGGGCGGTGGGCTGATCGCGGTGGCCGGATGTTATCTGCTATGGCCTGACTGGGAGCCGAACCGGCTGGCCGACGAGATCCGCGCCGCTCTGCGCGCTCATGGCGCCTACGCCGATGCCGAGATCGGCTTCATCCTGCGCGAGACGCCGAATGCCGAGCTGGAGGAGGCGCGCCGCGCCGCAGGGCTTGCATCCAACAATGTCGAAGCCTCCGTCGCCCGCGCTTTGCTGGAGCCGCGCGGCCCGCAGAACGACCGGCTGGAGGCCGCGATGGTGATCGACGCGGCGCTTCGACGCTTTGCCGGAAGGCTGACGGCGATGCAGTACGATCTCGACCAGCCCGGTGCGCTAGAGGCAGGCGCGTGGGTGCAATGGCGCGGCTGGATCGCGGCATCGATGGGCCACCTCGGCGCCGGGCGCACAACCCTCGACCCGCATCCGCCCTTGGCGGAAGGCCCGCACACCGCGGCTTTGGGCCGCATCGCCCGACAGATCGAGCTGATCGCGGGGACGATTGCGCGGGTGAACGGGTGAAGCTAGAACGTCTTGTTCACCCGGCGTTAGCACACGCCAGCATCCAGGTGATGCCGAACCGGTCGGTAAGCATGCCGAAGGCGGGCGTCCAGAACGTGGCAGTTATCGGCATCGTCACATGGCCGTCTTCGGCCAGACGGTCGAACGCCGCACCGACCTTTTCCACGCTCTCCATCTCCACCATGACGGAGATGCCCTGGGGGGTATGATAAGGGCGCCCCGGGTACATGTCGGCCCCCATCAGCACAAAGCTGCCGATCGACATGGCAGTGTGCATCACCAGATCGGCGCAATCCGCCGGCACCTGGTCGGCCATTGGAGACTTGCCATAGGTCATGCGCATGGTGATCGCGCCGCCGAACACGCTGGCATAGAAGTCGAACGCCTCGGCACAGGTGCCGTTGAAGCTCAGATACGGTGCAACTACCGTCATTTTTTCCCCCCGTTTTCTGGTTAACGCTCGGCAATTCGAGTCTGCCACAGGCACAGCAACGGCGTCACGATCAGCTCCATCACAAGAGCGAACGCCATCGGGCCGGGCGGTAGGCCGTTGAGCACGACGCCCAAGGCCCGTGCGAGCCCGCCCAGGAAGACGATCAAGGTCAGAACCCGGAACAGCGGGCCGATAAGTTCGATTCGGGGAATGTTCCACCAGAACACCAGCCCGATCCCCAGTAGCAGGCCCGACAGATAGCGCACATGGCTGTCCAGCCCCGCCGATCCGGTGTCATCCGTCATGCCCAGCCCCAGCAGCACACCGGCGGCACCTGCGAACACCGGCACGCAGCCGAACGCCGCCACGGCCACCTGGAGGCCGCGACGGCCGCTCCAGGCGTTCAAACGACGCCTCCGCGGTGAAGGGCTGCGATGGCATCGGCGTCGTATCCCAGCTCAGCCAAAATGGCGTCGGTGTGTTCTGACAATGCCGGGATTGGATCCATCCGATCGCCGCCGGCTGGGGGCAGCAGAGCGGGCAGGGGGCCGGCGGGCGAGCCCACCTCGCGCCAGCGATCCCGCGCGGCCAGTTGTGGATGTGCCCATAGTTCGGCCATGTCGCGCACCCGCGCATTGGCGATGCCGGCGAGGTCGAGACGGGCCACCACCGCCTCGGCGTCCAGCTCGGCGAAGGCGGCGTGGATCATCTCTGTCAGCGGCGCGCGATTGGCGACGCGCTTGGCGTTCGCATCGAACCTGGGATCGGTGGCGAGGGCTGGAAAATCGATGACCTGATCGCAGAAGATCGCCCATTCACGCTCGTTCTGCAGGCCGAACATCACCGCGCGGCCGTCTCCTGCCTTGAACGGACCGTACGGAAAAATTGTGGCATGCGCGGCGCCGGCGCGCGGCGGCGGGGCTGCGCCGTCCATGGCGTAATACATCGGAAAGCTCATCCACTCCGCCATCGCCTCCAGCATGGAGATGTCGAGATGGCAGCCCAGCCCTGTGTCGCGGCGAGCATAGAGAGCGGACAGGATCCCGGTGAAGGCGTACATGCCGGCGGCGATGTCGGCGATCGACACGCCGGCCTTTACGTCTTCCTCAGGCGTGCCCGTCACCGACAGGAAACCGGCCTCGCTCTGAATCAACAGGTCGTACGCCTTGCGGTCGCGATAAGGGCCGAAGCTGCCATAGCCTGAAATGTCGCACAGAATGAGGCCAGGATGCGCCGGGCGGAGTGCCTCCTCGGACAGGCCGAGCCGTGCGGCCGCGCCCGGTGCCAGGTTTTGCACGACCACATCAGCTTTGGCGACCAGGGCGGTCAGGATGACCTTGGCCTCTGGCTTCTTCACATCCAGGGTCAAGCTTTCCTTGGAGCGGTTGGTCCAGACGAAATGTGACGACAGCCCGCGCGCGCGGTTGTCATAGGCGCGGGCGAAATCGCCGGCGCCGGGACGCTCGATCTTGATGACGCGGGCGCCGAGATCGGCCAGTTGGCGGGTGGCGAACGGTGCCGCGATGGCATGTTCCAGCGTGACGACGGTGATCCCTTCGAGCGGCCTCATGCGCGCCACTCCGCGGTTGCTTCCATACGAAGGCTGCCATCGTCGCCCGCCGCCCACAGCGCGGCGCCGCCGAGGGTGGGCTTTCCCGCCACGACGAAGGGCGCGATGTCGAAGGTGGGACTGAGCGCGCGGAACGTGAACTTCGCCAGGGTCCGATTGTCGTTCTGCCGGTAGAGCTCCATCAACATTGTCGCGATCAGCGGGCCGTGCACGATCAGGCCCGGATAGCCTTCCTCGGTCGTGACATAGCGGCGGTCGTAGTGGATGCGATGGCCGTTGAAGGTCAGGGCGGAATACCGAAACAGCAGCACGTCGTCGGGCACGATCGTTTGCGACCAGACAGCATCGGTGGGAGCAGTGCGCGGGGCAGGGGGCGTATGACCCTGTAACGGCAGATCGCGATAAACGATGTCGTGCTCCTCGAACACCGCCACGCCTCCCTCGCCGATGATCTCGTGGCCCACTTTGACGAACACCAAGGTGCCGGTACG
Source organism: Rhodospirillales bacterium (assembly GCA_043732745.1). Lineage (GTDB taxonomy): Bacteria > Pseudomonadota > Alphaproteobacteria > Acetobacterales > Acetobacteraceae > CAIQQQ01. Next base: position 15,105 of record JAYTHH010000316.1, on the reverse strand, counting down.
GCCGGTTTTGGCTGTCACGTCGAGGATGGTCGAGCGCCTGCTGATTCTTTCGCCCACATGAAGGTCGCGGGCGAAGAGGTAACGGCCGCCGGCCCACATGCGGCGGGGCAGTTCCACCGGCGGCAGGAAACCGCCGCGTTTTGGATGGCCGTCCGAGCCGGTCATGGAAACGCGGGCGATCGGCAGGAAATACAGCCAGTGCCAGAGCAGCGGCAGCACGTCGCCGTCCCTGGGCATTGGATCGTCGCGATCCAGAGTCGCCGAAAGCGCCTGCACCGGAAACGGGGTGACACGGTCCTGCAGGGTCTCGGTGCGGCCGATCCAGGTTTTCAGATGATCCAGATCCATGTTCAAGCCTCCTTCGCCAGCACGCGGTCCACCATCAGCCCGGCAAGCCCGGTGTAGCCGCCGGGGTCGAGCAGCCCCGCCAGTTGCCGGCGGTTCATGTGGGCTGCGATGGTGGGATCGGCCTCCAGCAGATCGAGGAAGGCGCCCTTCCCGTCGGCCACCTCGCGGCAAATGTCGTAGACCAGGTCGTGCGCGACGTCGCGCCCCAGGGTCGGTGCGAGGCCCATCATGACAGCCTCGGACAGCACGAGCCCGCCGGTCATGTCCAGATTGGCCCGCATCCGGGCCGCATCGATGACCAGCCCCTGCGCCAGCGACGCCGTATGCGACAGCGCACCGGCGGACAGGCAGAAGATCTCCGGCACGGCCGCCCATTCCATCTGGAACGGGCCGGTGGCGCGCTCGTGGTCCTGCACCATCGCCTCGGTGAGAATGGATGCCTGCTGGCGCACCAGGGCGGCGCAGGCGTGGACGAAATTGCCGGCCACCGGATTGCGCTTCTGCGGCATGGTCGACGAGGCGCCGCGACCGGCCTGGAACGGCTCGAACGCCTCAGCCACCTCGGTTTGCATCATCAGCCGCACATCAAGCGCCAGCTTGGCGCAGCTTGCCGTCAGCAGCGCCAGGAACTGCCCGATTTCGGCGATGGTATCGCGCGCCGTGTGCCAGGCGATCACCGGCTGGCCCAGGCCAAGTTCGGCCATCAGCATGGTCTGCACTTCGAGGCCCTGCGCCCCCAGCGAGGCCAGCGTGCCCACGGCGCCGCCGAACTGGCCAACCATCAGCCGCGGCTTGATCTGCGCCAGCCGCTCGGCATGGCGCTGGAAGCTGGACAGCAGAACAGCCGCCTTGTAGCCGAACGTGACGGGGGTCGCGTGCTGAAGATTGGAACGGCCCGCCATCGGCACGTCCCGGTGCCGCAGCGCCAGATCCGCCAGACCGGCGCGGATCGCGGCAAGATCGGCCTCGAGCAACGCCACCGCATCGCCGATCTGCAGCACCATGCCGCTGTCCATGATGTCCTGCGTGGTGGCGCCCCAATGTGCCCATTCGCCTGCGTTATCGGCGCATTTCTTCACCAGCGCGCCCACTACCGGCACGATCGGCGATCCCGCGCGCACGGTCGCGGCGCCCAAAGCCTCCAGGTCGTAGGCGGACGCGTCGCCATGGCGATTGATCTCAGACGCCGCCGCCTGCGGGATGATGCCCAGCCTTGCCTCCACCCGCGCCAGCGCAAGCTCCACATCCAGATAGCGCTGCACCCGGTTGCGGTCGGTGAAGATCGCGCGCATCGCCTCGGTGCTGAACAGATTGGCGAAGACAACGGAATCGAGCGGCGATGCGGTCAGCATGCAGGCATCCTGTTCACTTGGTTTTAATCGCGTGGCCGCCGCGTAGCACTTCCTCGGCCACCTCGGTATATGCGCCGGCCTCCGCGTGCAGCACCAGACCGGGCAACAACCTCGTCGGACTCCGGCCGCCGCGCACGCCCTGCAGCAACACCAGCTTGCAGGCCCTGCTCGCGCTCGGCCAGAGCGGTATGATCACATGACTGCCGCATTCTGCCGCCGAGAACGCCGCCAGGCATTCCGACAGCGTGCCGGCGCCGGTAATGAAACTCAGCGTGCCGCGATAGCGCAGGTTGGCCGCGAGACGGGAAGCCCACAGCGCCATCAGGCCCGGCCTCGCATGGCGTGCCAAGGCGCGCGCCGGATCAGGGGACAAGGTCGCGTCCGGCGTGTGCCAGGGCGGGTTGGCCATCGCGTGGTCGAACAGCCCCGACGCTTCCACAACCGCCAGGTCGCCCTCCAGCACCGAGAGGCCTGGCCTGTCGTTGGTGATGAAATTGGCGCGCGCCAACGCGGCCATTGCGGGTTCCTGCTCGATGCCCACGCCCACCAGCGCCGGCACGCGCTGCGTCAGGCACAGCAAAGCTGCCCCCGCGCCGGTGCCGCCTTCCAGTATGTGCTGGCCCACCTTCGCAGGCACGATCGCCGCCAGCAGCACCGGCTCGATGCCGCTGCGATGCCCGGCCGTAGGTTGTGCGAGCCGGACGGTGCCGCCCATCAGCGTGGTTTCGGTGGTCACACGACCTCGCCGGCCTCGCGCAGCACCCGCATTGCCTGGCGCTCGTCGTCGTCATCCACGGCGAGCCGTCGCGGGATGGCGCCGATACCGCCTTCCATCGCGCTGACATGATTGTCCAGAATCAAGCTGTTCACGCCGGCATCGCGCAGCAGCGCCTGGGTGAAACTCAAACGCACCAAATTGTTGCTGATCAGCACGACGCGCATACAGCCTCGGTCCCTTGCCACAACGAGGGCGGCGCCTCGCCTTGACCCTTCTCGAACCCCACCGATATGGTGCGCCGGATCACGGCACATGCAAACACCGCCGCCGCAGGAGAATTTGTTTGGGCGTCCTTGCCAATCTGCCCGAGAAGCTGCGTCCGGATGGCCGCCCCGGTGGGGAAGACGCGCCCTCCGCAGGAGAAGACGCTTTGGCGCGACTGGTGTCGCTGGTCGCCTCCGATCTGCAGGAATGCAACCGCGCCATTGTGGCCCGGATGGACAGCTCGGTCCCGCTGATCCCCCAGCTTGCCGCCCATCTGGTGGCCGCCGGCGGCAAGCGCATTCGCCCGCTGCTGACGCTCGTCTCGGCGCGGATGTGCGGCTATGCCGGCCAGCGCCATGTGAACCTTGCCGCCTGCGTGGAGTTCATTCACACCGCCACCTTGTTGCATGACGACGTGGTGGACGAAAGCCTGCTACGGCGCGGTCTTGCCAGCGCCAACGCCATTTTTGGAAATAAGGCGTCCGTGCTGGTTGGTGATTTCCTTTTCGCTCGTGCTTTCCAATTGATGGTGTCGGACGGATCGCTGAAGGTGCTGGACATTCTCTCGCGCGCAGCCGCTACCATTGCCGAGGGCGAGGTGATGCAACTCGCCACGCAGAACGACCTGTCGACCAACGAGAGCCAGTATCTCGACGTGATCCGCGGCAAGACTGCCGCTCTGTTCGCCGCCGCCTGCGAGGTTGGCGCCGTGGTGGCCGACCGGCCGGACGCCGAGGCCGAGGCCCTGGTCGCCTACGGCACCCATATCGGCATGGCATTTCAACTGGTGGACGACGCGCTGGATTACGCGGCCGATCAGGCCATTCTGGGCAAGACCGTTGGCGACGATTTCCGCGAGGGCAAGATCACCTTGCCGGTGCTGGTGGCCTATGCCGCGGGGACTGAGGAGGAGCGGGTGTTCTGGCGCCGCACCATCGAGGACAGCGAACAGGCCGACGCCGATCTGGAGCGGGCCTTTCAACTGATCGCCAACTACGACGCAATCGGCGCCACCCTGTGCCGCGCGGCCGTGTTTGCGGACGACGCAAAACGCGCGCTTCAGATTTTTCCGCCGAGCACGTATCGCGAGAGCCTGGAAGCGGTAGCGGATTATACGGTAAGCCGGATCCGCTGATCGCTGGCGCTGAGCTCAGGAGGAGCTGCTCTTGCGAGCGTCCAGTCGCTGCTTTGTTGCTAGCAGCCACCTCGAATCGGAGAAATTGCCCAGTCCTTCCTCCAAGACGGTCTCGGCCGCATGGAAATCGCCTGAAATCAAAAGGCAATCAGCGAGATCGGCGGCAATGAGGTCGTGGTGATGGTGCTTACCGACCTCCGCGTAGCGCCGGATCGCTTCGGCGATATTGCCGGCATAATGTGACGACAGCGCCCAGTTCCGGCCGACCCACATATCGCCGGGAAAGAGCTCCCAGGCTTTCGCGCACACGGCCTCGCAGCGAGGCCAATCGCCCAGCTCCCGAAGACTGTCGCCGAGCTTGACGCGCGGCTCCACGAGATCGGGATGCAAGGTCGCGAGTTCACCCCAACGCAAAGCTGCCTCGGCCCAATCTGATACGTCGGTGGCCGCTCTCGCGGCTTCCAGAAGCGACTGAATCGACCGACGCGGCTTGCTGACCGGCACCACGACCACGGTGCGCAGAATGTCGCTCGCTGCCTCGACCTCCGCGGTCCATGCGAAATCCGGGGGCAGATTGCGGTAGTCTGCGTAGCTGCCTGCGATATAGTCGCGCAGGGTGATTTGTCGCCCCTGGGTTGGTTGCACAGTCTGGGCCGCCCGCTGATAGACGTCTGATCCTGCAATTCCCAGACGCCTCGCCAACGGCTGAAAGACGGCGCCGACGAAGTTGTTTTCCAGGTAGTCCGAAGGCTGCGAACCCAGCGAAGCCGTGTCGGCGATAAGGCCCGCCTTCTTCAGCGCGACGGTGCACAGATCGGCAAGCACGATCACCTTCGGGTGATTGATGGTGTGCATGAATGCTCCCGAATGAGCGATCCATTGCGGAATGAGCATCCTGAGGTCGTAGCCGTATTCGTCGAATTGGTCGATCAGCAGAATGCTTGCAGCGTCGAACACATCGAAATAGCCAAGTGCGGAAAACACATATCCATTGAACAGTCGAAAGACCTGCTCTGGATCGAGTCCAAGTCGAAATCCTGCCGCCGTTATACGGGAATGGTAGTCCCCCCCCTGGCAAGACAGCAGGCTTCCGTCGCCACGTGGCACGTAGACCATGTCCGGATGGAATCCGGGAAAGACCAAAACCGGGACCGCAACCACTTTCAAGCCACTGGCACGGATCACGCTCGGCCGCAGCGGCTGCCGGGCCTCTGTCTCGTCAAATTGGGACAATATTAGGTCGCTGCCATCCAAAGCCGCCGCGACGGTATCGACGCTGCTCGCGTGATCGACGCCCACATGCCATGCGGTAACGATTGCCTCCGGCAGCAACGCGCGCGCTGCGGCAGCAAGCCCGGACACCTGACAGCCGCCAATGATGGAAATAAAGGGGGGCCGAAAGGGAGCGGAGATCATTGTGGTGCGGGTCGGTCCAGCATGATCTCGTCGCAGATGATTTTCTGTGTGGCGCGCATGCTGAGGTCCAATTCGGCCAGAAGTGCCGCGCCGGATGTTTTTCGCGCAGGCGGTGCGGCAGGTAAAACATTTCCGTCCGAAAGGTAATGGCGCGCAAAGATCTGCATCACATAGGCGACCGCTTCCGGCCGGACCTCCCGCAAATCCGGCTCGAACCAGGCGCCACCCGATTGCGGCCCGCAGACGATCTCATAAGAGGGAAAATAAGCCACGTTCTCGTGGGCCCGACGCGCAGTTTCGGCTACCACACGCAATGCGGACTTGCTGTAGGTCGTGGCACTCAACACATGATCGTCCTCATACGTCGCGATCAAAGCGACGGGCGACACGGTGAGAATGATGCGACAGCCTGGATTGATGGTTCTCAATGCCGAAATGAACGACGCGAGATCCGCCTCCATTTCGCCGACGCTGAAATTGCAGAACCGATATTCTTCCACGTGTCCGGCGGCACCGACGGCTCCGGGGTGAAACGGTACGACGGCTTCATCTTCCACGGCTGACCATCCTTCGGTCAGCCCCAAAGTCATGACGAGGACATCGGCCATCTCGAACATCTTTCGAACCGCCACGAAATGGCGCTCGCGATCTTCGATGAGAGCCGATCGTGATACGAAGCCGCCTTCAGTGATACGGGGACGAAACGGGTCCATCCACGTACCGCTGCGATTTTGCCAGGCATTGTCAGCAGGCTCAAAAAGTCCATGCGACCGCTGGAATAGCTGCCACAATTGTCGAACGGTGTAGAGATTTCCATAGCGCGCAGAATAGACGCCATAGCTGTCGAGATCTTTGATGGCCGACGCCGGAGGTGGCTCCGCCACGTAGTAATTGTATCCGGCAGACTGCATAAAACGCGAAATGTGCTGGGCAAAGCAACTTCCTGCGGTCGCAACCCTGTCTTTCGGTCCAATGGTGAAGGGAACACGGCCGACGGGATCTACCCCATCGGCTTTACGTCCTGACATCACACGACGCCAGAACTGCTGGTTGGCAGCAGCAGCGTAGGGATTTGATACAGCCGCAAGCGAGACCGCATCGTGTGACACATCGTTCAAGACGGTGTCCTCATTATTAAACGCTCATGGGATGACGGCTATGTATTATGCCCTAAAGTCCCGGGTTACGTCGTTCAATCCTGCTTCAATCCCATCGAGCATCTGTGTGACCTCATCCTTCGTGATGATCAGCGGCGGCGAGAACGCCAGACCGCCGACGGGCACGCCGCGCACGATCACGCCATGCGCCTCGCACGCCTTCATCAACCGTGGCACCAGCTTCAGCTTCGGATCGAAGTTTGCCTTCGTCGATTTGTCCGACACCATCTCAAACGCGCCGATCATCCCGGTGCCGCGGACTTCGCCGACCAGTTCATGGCCCTCGAAGCGGCGGCGGATCTCGGACTGCAGATAGGGGCCGACGTCGCGCACGTGGCCGCCGATGTCGATCTCGTCGTAGATCTTCAGCGTTTCGATCGCGACCGCCGCCGGCACTGGGTGACCGGAATAGGTATAGCCATGGCCGAACGTGCCGATCACGTGGCTTTCCTCGGCCAGGCCCTGGAACACCCGCTCGTTCACCATCACGGCCGAAATTGGCAGGTATGATGAGCTGAGCGCCTTGGCGCAGACGAGAATATCCGGCTCGATATCGAGCGTCTGGGTGCCCCAGTAATTGCCGGTGCGCCAGAAGCCGCAGATGACCTCGTCAACCACCATCAGCACGTCGTATTTCTTCAACACGGCCTTGATCTTGGGGAAGTAGCCTTTTGGTGGCAGGATCACGCCGCCAGCGCCCATGATCGGCTCGGCCCAGAAGGCCGCCACCGTCTCCGGTCCCTCAGCCAGGATCATCTTTTCCAGTTCGTCGGCGCAGCGGGTGGCGAATTCCTCCTCGGTCTCGCCGGGCAGGCCAGCCTGGTAGAAATGCGGGGTCATCGTGTGGATGAAGCGATCGAGCGGCGCGTCGAAGCTGCGGTGGTTCACGGCGAGGCCAGTCAGCGAGGCTGCGGCCAGGGTGATGCCATGATAGCCTTTCACCCGCCCGATGAGCTTCTTCTTCTCAGGCCGGCCGATCGAATTGTTAAAGTACCAGACCATCTTGATGGCGGTGTCGTTGGCTTCCGAGCCGGAATTGGCGAAGAACACCTTGCTCATCGGCACCGGTGCGCGGGCGATCAACATCTCGGCGAGATCGATCATCGGCACATGCGATTTCGCGGTGAACGAGTGGTAGAAAGGCAACTTGCGCATCTGGGCCGCCGCCGCCTGCACCAGGCGTTCGTTGGAGAAGCCAAGAGAGGCGCACCAAAGACCGGCCACGCTGTCGATGTAGCCTTTGCCGCTTTCATCGAACACGCGCACGCCTTCGCCGCGGTCGATCACCAACGGGCCGGTGGTCAGATGGGCCTTAAGGTCGGTGTAGGGGTGCAGCACATTTGCGACGTCGCGGGCTTCGGGAGAATTCGGGCGCAATGCGGTGTCGAGGGGCGGGGACATGACATGCCTCATCTGAATGAGTGATGGCAAAAGCATAGGCCTGCCTGCACGCAATGGGAAAGCGCAAGATCGTTAGATTCCAATCTTTGGGCGGACATGCGAAGATATGGGAGGCTGGCGGTTAAGGATTCGGCAATGCGCTTTTGGCGTGGCGTGAGACGGCGATTGCGTGATGCGGTGGCACCCTGCGTGTTCCTGGCGCTGGCCGGCTATTTCCTCTGGAGCGCCACCCAGGGCGATCGCGGCCTGAATGGTGCCGCCGAACGGCAGGTCGCGTTGGAGGCGATGAAGCTGGAAGTGCAGCGCGCCGATGCCGAAAAGCAGGTCTGGGAACGTCGGGTGGCCGCCATGCGCGCGCAGAATCTAGACCGGGATGCGCTGGATGAGCGGGTGCGGGACCGGCTGAGCCTGTCGTCGCCGACCGACATCATCATCATGTATCCACAGGGTCAGAAGCTGTTCTGACTGGCTGATCAGCGCCTTCCGGCATTGCCGGCAGCGTCGCGATCGGCGACACCAGCATCATCGCGGCCCCGGCAGGGCAAGCAGCGCCCGTGCCGGGAGCGACAACAGCAGGAAGGGCAGGGTCTGCGCCGCCGACAGCAGCTCGGCTTCCGCAGCGCCCACGCCCATGGCGAGCACCGCGATGATGGGCGACGCCGCAAGCGCCATCTGCTCGGCGCTCTGGGCCGCAATAATGGACAGCGACAGGCGCTGGAATGCGGCGGGCAGGGACACGGGGGCACTCCATTGCAGGATATGTCAGCCAACCTGGATGATCATCCGGCAATCCGACCGCCGATCCTTGCGCGGCAGGCATGACGGGTGTTGTGGTCAGGGGGAAGGACCTGATCCGCATGCGGGGGATTTTGTTCGAATATGTCGCTCACGCCGGGAATGCGGACACGCACCGCATCTGGCGATCTTGTTTTGCGCTGCTCTCAACGGCTTAACCGTTATTCGGTTAATGGCCTCTATTGCGTTGCAGCAAAACGTTTTTTCGCCGTCGTCCGCTTGCGGCCCATCCGTGGTCTCGCTACGTGTTGCCGAGAAATGTGGCAGGGAGCGGCACAGATGGCGCAGGCAGAAATCCGCAAGAAAGCCAAAGGACGTCCGTCGTCCAATCAGGCTCTCAGTCAGGAACAGTTGATGCGCGGCTATCGCGATATGCTGCTTATCCGTCGCTTCGAGGAGAAGGCCGGCCAGCTCTACGGCATGGGTCTTATCGGCGGCTTCTGCCATCTGTATATCGGCCAGGAAGCCGTGGTCGTCGGCCTGCAGATGACGCTGAAGCAGGGCGACGAGGTGATTACCTCCTACCGCGATCACGGCCATATGCTGGCCACCGGCATGGAGGCGCGCGGCGTGATGGCCGAGCTGACCGGCCGCGAGGGCGGCTATTCGCACGGCAAGGGCGGCTCCATGCACATGTTCAGCAAGGAGAAGAACTTCTTTGGCGGGCACGGCATCGTGGGCGCCCAGGTCAGCCTCGGCACCGGTCTCGCTTTCTCCAACTGGTATCGCAAGAATGACAACGTCTCCGTCACGTATTTCGGCGATGGCGCATCCAACCAGGGCCAGGTGTTCGAAAGTTTCAACCTCGCAGCCCTGATGAAGCTGCCGGTCATCTTCGTGATCGAGAACAACAAATATGGCATGGGCACCTCGGTCGAGCGCTCCACCGCGAGCCACGACCTGTCGCAGAACGGCGCACCCTGGGGCATCAAGTCCGCCAAGGTTGACGGCATGGATCTGGAAGCCGTGCACGCCGCGGGCGAAGTGGCCGTGGCGCATTGTCGCGCCGGCCTCGGCCCCTTCCTGCTGGAGGTCGAGACCTACCGCTATCGCGGCCACTCGATGTCCGATCCCGCCAAGTATCGCACGCGCGACGAGGTGCAGAAGATGCGCTCCGAGCATGACGCCATCGAGAGCGTGCGCCACAAGCTGGAAGCGCTGGGGGTCGATGCGGCCGCATTCAAGGCGATCGACGACGAGGTGAAGGCGATCGTGACCGAGGCTGCGGAGTTCGCGCAATCCAGCCCTGAGCCCGATCCGTCGCAGCTCTGGACCGGCATTCTGGTGGAGGGCTGAAGCCGTGAGCGATAAGTCTGGGGGCGTACAGATCCTGATGCCGGCGCTGTCGCCGACGATGACCGAGGGCAAGCTGTCGCGCTGGCTCAAGAAAGAGGGTGATGCGATCAAGGCGGGCGACGTGATCGCCGAGATCGAGACCGACAAGGCGACGATGGAGGTCGAGGCTGTCGATGAAGGCGTGCTCGCCAAGATCCTGGTGCCAGAAGGCACCGAAGGCGTAGCCGTGAACGCGCCGATTGCCGAACTGGAAGGTGAGGGTGGTGCTGTTGAGGCGCCCGCACCTGTCGCAGCCAAACCTGTCGAAGCACCCAAGGCAGCCGCCGCTGCTGCCCCTGTTGCAACTCCGTCTGCGCCCGACAAGGATTGGGGCCCGACCAAGCCGACCACCGTGCGCGAGGCGTTGCGCGACGCGATGGCGGCCGAGATGCGTCGCGACGAGAACGTGTTCCTGCTTGGCGAAGAGGTCGCCCAGTATCAGGGCGCCTACAAGATCAGCCAGGGCCTGCTCGACGAGTTCGGCGATCGTCGCATCATCGACACGCCGATCACCGAGCATGGCTTCACCGGCATGGCCGTGGGGGCGGCGATGAACGGGCTGCGCCCGATCGTCGAGTTCATGACCTTTAACTTCGCTATGCAGGCGATCGACCAAATCATCAATTCCGCCGCCAAGACGCTGTATATGTCCGGCGGCCAGATGGGCTGCCCCATTGTTTTCCGCGGCCCGAACGGTGCCGCCAGCCGCGTCGGCGCCCAGCATAGCCAGTGCTATGCGAGTTGGTATGCGCATTGCCCCGGCCTGAAGGTGGTGGCCCCGTGGTCCGCCGCCGATGCCAAGGGGCTGCTGCGGGCGTCCATTCGTGATCCAAACCCGGTGGTGTTCCTGGAAAACGAGATTCTCTACGGCCAGACCTTCGAGTGCCCGACCGACGAGGAGTTTATCCTTCCCATTGGCAAGGCCAAGGTCGAGCGCGAGGGTGAGCATGTCACGATCGTTGCCTTCTCGATTATGGTGGGCGTGGCTCTGAAGGCTGCCGAGACATTGGCGGCCCAGGGTATCTCCGCCGAGGTGATCAACCTGCGCACCATCCGCCCGCTCGACATCGACACCATCGTGGCCTCTGTGAAGAAGACCAGCCGCGTCGTGACGGTGGAAGAAGGTTGGCCCACGGCCGGGATCGGCGCCGAGATCAACATGCAGGTGATCGAGCATTGCTTTGACTGGCTGGATGCGCCGCCGATGCGCGTGACCGGGCTGGACGTGCCGCTGCCCTATGCCGCCAATCTGGAAAAAATGTGTCTGCCACAGCCGGACTGGGTGGTTGATGCCGTGAAGAAGATCGTCTGAAGCCGCAGGCGTTAAGGAAATATCGACATGGCCACGAACATCCTGATGCCGGCACTGAGCCCGACGATGACTGAGGGCACACTGGCGCGCTGGCTGAAGAAAGAAGGCGACGTGATCAAGGCGGGAGACGTCCTCGTCGAGATCGAGACCGACAAGGCGACGATGGAGGTCGAAGCTGTTGATGAAGGCGTGCTTGGCAAGATTCTGGTGGCTGACGGCACCGAGGGTGTCGCGGTCAACGCGCCCATCGCCGTTCTGATCGAGGCCGGCGAGGCGATGCCGTCCGACGCGCCGAAAGCCACTCCTGCTCCAGCGGCAGCACAGCCGGCCCCGGCCTCGATGGCTCCCGCCGCAGCGCCGCCCCAGCCGGCAGCACAGCCGGCCGTCGCCGCCCCAGGCGATCGTGTCGTGGCCTCGCCTTTGGCCAAGCGCATGGCGCAGCAGGCCGGTGTGGATCTGGCCGATCTAAAGGGCTCTGGTCCGAACGGTCGCATCGTGAAGGCCGATGTCGAGGCGGCGTCCAGGGGTGGCGCTTCGAAGACTTCGGCCCCCGCCGCCGCTCCTGCCAAAGTGGCTGCGCCCGCGCCCGCGCCCGCCGCAGCCAAGACGCCGGCGCCTCCGATCACCGCGCCGCACACCTCCATTCCCAACAGCTCGATGCGCAAGGTCATCGCGCGCCGGCTGTCGGAAGCCAAAGCCACCGTCCCGCACTTCTATGTTTCGATGGACATCGAGATCGACGCATTGCTCAAGCTACGCGCCGAGCTGAATGCCCGCAGCCCGAAGGATGGGGCAGGGGCCTTCAAGCTGTCGGTCAACGATCTGGTCATCAAGGCCGCCGCCGCCACGCTGAAGCGCATTCCCAGGGTCAATGCGAGCTACACCGAGGATGCGACGATCCTGTACGACGACATCGATATCTCGGTTGCGGTATCGATCGCCGACGGTCTCATCACGCCGATCATCCGCAACGCCGATATCAAAGGTCTCGCCACGATCAGCAACGAGATGAAGGACCTCGCGGCGCGCGCGAAGTCGGGGAAGCTGAAGCCCGAGGAATTCCAGGGCGGCAGCTTCTCGATCTCCAACATGGGCATGTTCGGGGTTTCGAACTTCGCTGCCATCATCAACCCGCCGCAGGCCGCCATTCTTGCGGTCGCCGCCGGGACACAGCGCCCAGTGGTGAAGAACGGCGCGTTGGCTGTGGCCACCGTGATGACCTGCACGCTCAGCGTTGACCATCGCGTGGTCGATGGTGCGCTCGGCGCCGAATGGCTCGCCGAATTCAAGAAGATCGTCGAAGACCCGATGAGTTTGATGCTGTGAGCCTGATGCTGTGACAGTCACGCTTCGCGATGCCACGACAGCCGATGCGAAGACCATCGCCGGCTTCGTGCGCGCGTTGGCGGACTACGAGAAGCTGCTGCACGAGGCGGTGGCGACGGATATCAACTTCGCCCACGCTATCGCGTCGGGCAAGATCGAAGCGCTGATCGCGGAGATCGACGAAACCCCGGTGGGCTTCGCACTGTGGTTTCGTACATTCAGCACCTTCACGGGACAGCAGGGTCTTTATCTCGAAGATCTGTTCGTGCTGCCCGAGCATCGCGGCCACGGCATTGGCAAGGCCATTCTGCGTGATCTCGCCAGGCGTGCGCTTGCTTCCGGCTGCGGGCGCCTCGAATGGTCGGTGCTGGATTGGAACAAGCCTGCGGTCGATTTCTACCGCGCGATCGGGGCGACCCCGATGGATGAATGGACCGTGCAACGCATGGATCGCGGCGCTTTGGCGGCGCTGGCCGAGTAAGGAATTCCGAAAATGGCAGACCAGACTTTCGACGTTGTGGTGCTCGGTGGCGGTCCAGGCGGCTACGTGGCGGCGATCCGCGCGGCGCAGTTGGGCATGAAGGCCTGCGTGATCGAGCGGGAGAATCTCGGCGGGATCTGCCTCAACTGGGGCTGCATTCCCACCAAGGCGCTGCTGCGCAGCTCCGAGATCAACCATCTGCTGCACAATCTGAAGGATTTCGGCTTCAGCGCCGACAACATCAGGTTCGACCTTGCTGCCGTCGTGAAACGTTCACGCGGGATCGCCAAGCAGTTGTCGTCGGGCGTGGCGCATCTGCTGAAGAAGAACAAGGTCGCCGTCATCATGGGCAGTGGGAAGTTGTCCGGGAAGGGCACCGTTTCGGTCGAGAGCGAGGGCAAGCCCACGATCACGGTCGCCGCCAAGGACATCATCCTGGCCACTGGCGCGCGCGCGCGCCAGCTTCCGGGTATGGAAGCCGATGGCAAGCTGATCTGGTCCTACCGCGAGGCGATGGTTCCAGCCGCCATGCCAAAATCGCTGCTGGTGATCGGCTCCGGCGCCATCGGCATCGAGTTCGCTTCTTTCTATCTGAACATGGGCGCCACCGTGACCGTGGTCGAAGTGATGGACCGCGTGCTGCCGGTGGAGGACGAGGAGATCTCGGCCTTTGCCAGGAAGGCGTTCGAGAAGCAGGGCATGAGGATCATCACGTCGGCCGCCGTGAAGGGCCTGAAGAAGGGCTCCGACAGCGTCACGGTCACGGTCGAGTCCGGTGGCAAGTCCCAGGAGATCACCGTCGATCGCGTGATTTCAGCGGTGGGTATCGTCGGCAACGTCGAGAATCTCGGCCTCGAAGGCACAGCCATCAAGGTCGACCACACCCATGTGATCATTGACGAATTCTGCCGCACCGGCGAGCCGGGCGTGTATGCGATCGGTGATCTCTGCGGCGGCCCCTGGTTGGCGCACAAGGCGAGCCACGAGGCGGTTGTGTGCGTGGAGGCCATCGCCGGCCTGCATCCGCACCCGATCGACTGGACCAACATTCCTGGCTGCACCTATTGCCGCCCACAGGTCGCTTCCGTCGGCCTGACCGAGGCGAAGGCGAAGTCGCTGGGCCACGAGGTGAAGGTTGGCCGCTTCCCGTTCATCGGCAACGGCAAGGCCATCGCGATGGGCGAGCCGGAAGGCATGGTCAAGACCGTGTTCGACGCCAAGACCGGCGAACTGCTCGGCGCCCACATGATCGGCGCCGAAGTCACTGAGATGATCCAGGGTTACACCATCGCCCGCACCCTGGAAGCCACCGAAGCCGACCTGATACACACGATCTTTCCGCATCCCACCATCTCGGAAACGATGCACGAAGCGGTGCTTGACGCCTACGGGCGTGCCATCCACTTCTAGGCCGATGTTATGCTTGTTCTGCTACGGCAGTCGTCCGACGCGGTTTGCTTTGCTTCCGGTGCTCATGGGCATAACGCCCGTTCCGCGCCGGTTGTTGGGAACCACGCCGGACGACGCGGCGCAGCGAACGATCGCGCCATCGTGGTGATTGGGGTTTTTGATGCGTACTGAGATTAATCATGGGCCGGCTGTGCGCCACCCAGAGAAGGCCCGTCGGCCCGACAATCCGATCCAGCGCAAGCCGGATTGGATCCGGGTGAAGGCGCCCAATCATCCGATCTACCACGAGACCCGCGAGCTAATGCGCGCGAACGGTTTGGTCACGGTGTGCGAGGAAGCGGCCTGCCCGAATATCGGTGAGTGCTGGTCGCAGCGGCACGCCACCATGATGATCATGGGCGACACCTGCACCCGCGCCTGTAGCTTCTGCAACGTGCGCACCGGCATGCCGGACGCGCTGGATGCGTCAGAGCCGGCCCGGGTGGCTGATGCGGTCGCCAAGCTGGGCCTGCGGCATGTGGTGATCACTTCGGTCGATCGCGACGATCTCGCCGATGGCGGCGCTGCACATTTTGCGGCCGTGATCCGCGCCATTCGCGCGGCGGCCCCCACGACCACGATCGAGGTGCTGACACCGGATTTCTTGCGCAAGCCG
>JAYTHH010000315.1:0-3770 GCA_043732745.1 Rhodospirillales bacterium | reverse complement strand
CAGTATAGCCGCGCGCTACCAGGAACCGCGCCACGCCATAGGACGGCCTTGTCTCGTTTGTGGAGGCACCGACTATGGCGATCCGGCGCGTTTGGGCGAGCACGCGGCGGATCGCGTCATCATTAAGTCCATCGATATGCATCAGAATTCCCCCAGTTTTCGCGCGTCTTGTTGGGTGAGCCCCCGCCCAGTATGGTGCGGCGCATCCAACCTTCGAGCATCAAAACCAGATGAGCGCGCCCGTGGCACCGCCAAGCTTCCAGGATTTGATCCTGCGTCTGCATGCCTTCTGGGCGGCGCAAGGCTGCGTCATCCTGCAACCCTATGACGTGGAAATGGGCGCCGGCACCTTCCACCCCGCCACCACCCTGCGTGCGCTGGGCCCGAAGCCGTGGGCCGCCGCCTACGTGCAGCCGTCCCGCCGCCCAAGCGACGGGCGCTACGGCGCAAACCCGAACCGGCTGCAGCATTACTACCAGTATCAGGTCATCATGAAGCCCAGCCCGGCCGACGCGCAGGCGCTTCTGCTGGACAGCTATCGTGCCATCGGGCTCGACCCGCTGCTGCATGATTTCCGCTTCGTGGAAGACGACTGGGAAAGCCCCACGCTCGGCGCCTGGGGCCTGGGTTGGGAGGTCTGGTGCGACGGCATGGAAGTGGGCCAGTTCACCTATTTCCAGCAGGTCGGCGGCATCGCCACCGTGCTTCCCAGCTTCGAGATGACCTATGGGCTCGAACGTCTGGCGATGTACGTGCAGAACGTCGAGCGGGTGTATGACCTCGACTTCAACGGTCGCGGCGTGACGTACGGAGACGTATTCCTGCGGGCCGAACGCGAATACTCCGCGCACAACTTCGAGCACGCCAACGTTGCGCGCCTGGCGCAGCATTTCGTCGATGCCGAGCTCGAATGCGCGGCGTTGCTGGCGGAAAAGCTGGCGCTGCCGGCCTACGACCAGTGCATCAAGGCGAGCCATCTGTTCAATCTGCTGGATGCCCGCGGCGTGATCAGCGTGACCGAACGCGCCGGCTACATCGCCCGCGTGCGAACGCTGGCCAAAGGCTGCTGCGAGGCTTGGCTGGAAGGCGAGACGGCCGAAGCCGCGTGACTTTGGACCACCCCGCACCTATGTTCTACCATGCGCCACGAAATTTCTACCAAGGGGCTGCCATGGGCACGCAACTGAACATCAAAAGCGACGACGCCTATCGCCTGGCGTCCAAGCTGTCCGAACTCACCGGCGAAAGCCTGACCGCAGCCGTCACCACCGCGCTCAAGGAGCGACTGGCGCGGGTGCAGGTGGACGACATCGAAACGCGGCGCGCCAAAATTCGCGAGATCACGGCGGATATGCGGGCGCGCATGGACAAGCCGCTGCCGACGTCCAACCATGATTATCTGTACGACGACGAGACCGGGCTGCCGATATGACGCCTTGTCCGGCAGACAGCGCCTCGTGATTCTCGACAGTTCGGCCCTGATGGCGATCATCCTGCGCGAGCCCGAAGCCGACCGTTTTTCGGATGCGATGCTCGGCTCGCACGTGTCGATGTCGGCAGCCAACTGGATGGAAGCGGCGATGATCGTGGACAGCAACCGGGACCCGGTGTTGCGCCTGCGGTTTGAGGAACTCATCGACGCCCTGCACGTCAAGATCGTCGCTGTTTCCCCCGAGATCGCCGTAGGCGCGCGTCGGGCGCACCAGCGCTACGGCCGCGGCCACCACGCTGGCCGCCTAAACTACGGCGACTGCTTCGCCTATGCCACGTCCGCCGTTCTGGGCGAGCCCTTGCTGTTCAAGGGCCGCGACTTCTCCCAGACCGACATCGAACCCGCCCTGAAGGACTGAAATGCCTGAATTCTTCCTGGAGCTGTTTAGCGAGGAAATCCCCGCGCGCATGCAGGTGCGTGCGGGACAGGACCTGCTGGGTCTGGTGGGTGAGGCCTTGCACTCGCTCGGTCTGTCCGGGGGGGCTGTATACGTTGGCCCCCGCCGCAGCGCCGTCGCGATCACAATTGGAGACGCTGTTCCAGAAGGCCGCATCAGCGAGCGCGGCCCACGGACTTCAGCTCCTGAGCAGGCGTTGGCCGGCTTCCTCCGCAAGCACGGCGCCACGAAGAACATGCTTAATCAGGAGGGCGATTTTTGGGTGCTGGACCGCGTCGTACGCGGCGTGGCGGCGTCCGAGTTGATCGCCTCCGCGATGCCCGCGCTGATCCGGCGCTTTCCTTGGCCGAAATCCATGCGCTGGGGCGGCACCAGCACGCTCACCTGGGTGCGCCCGCTGCGCCGTATCTGCTGCCTGCTGGACGGCGCCGTGGTGCCGTTCGATTTGCGGCAGGGCGGGGACGATGGGCATGGCCTGGTGAGTTCCAACCTCAGCGAAGGCCATCGATTTATTTCGCCGGGCACGTTCGCAGTCACGTCGGCAGACCAATGGCGCGAGGAATTGCGCGCGCGCCATGTCGTTGTTGATTTCGAAATTCGCTGCCAGAAAATTGAGAGCGGCATCCAAAAAATCGAAGATGAGCTGAATTGCGTCGCCTTTTATGACCCCAAGCTCCTTCAAGAAGTAGCTGGACTTGTGGAGTGGCCCGTCATGCTCTTCGGCCATATTGTGCCAGACTTCATGACCCTCCCTGCTGAAGTTCTGCAAGTTTCGATGCGGGTGAACCAAAGATATTTTGCGGTTCGGCACAAAGACGGCAGCGCCGCGCCCTATTTCATTTTCGCCGCCAACATCACGGCCCACGATGGTGGTGCTGCAATCATCGCCGGCAACGAGCGCGTGCTGCGCGCTCGCTTCGCCGATGCGCGGTATTTCTGGGACCTCGACCGCACCACGCGGCTTGAGGACCGCGTGGCGGCGCTCGACGGCGTAACGTTCCATTCGAAGCTCGGCACCCAGGGCGCGCGGGTCCGGCGCCTGGTGTCGCTGGCCACGGCCATCGCGCCGATGGTGGGCGCCGACCCGGCGCTTGCCGCCCGAGCGGCTTTGCTCGCAAAGGCCGATCTCACCACCGGTATGGTCGGCGAGTTCCCCGAATTGCAGGGCGTTATGGGCAGCTACTACGCTCGTCATGACGGCGAGGACGCTCAGGTGGCGACAGCCGTGCGCGACCATTACCTTCCCAAAGGGGCCGGCGACGACGTGCCCACGGCGCCTGTCGCCATCGCCGTTGCGCTAGCCGACAAGCTCGACCAGCTGGCCTGCTTCTTTGCCATAGGCGAGAAACCCACCGGTTCGGGCGATCCCTTTGCCCTGCGCCGCGCCGCCCTGGGGGCGATCCGCATCATCCGCGAGAAGGGACTGCGCCTGCGCCTCGGAGCTGTCATCCAAACAGCTGGGCTCGCCGACCCCACCGAGCTGCTCGATTTCCTTGCCGAGCGCCTCCGCGTCCAGCTCCGTGCCGAAGACGCCCCGCATGGCGTGCTGGCCGCCGTGCTCGCGCTCGGTCTGGATGACGACTTCACCCGCCTCCTTGCCCGCACATACGCGGTGGCCGCCCTTCTGTTCACCGACGACGGCGCCAATCTCCTAGCCGCCGCCAAGCGCGCCGCCAACATCCTGCGCATCGAGGGAAAAAAGGATGGCCCCCATGATGGCGCCGTCGATCCGGTCTTGTTTGCGATACCAGAGGAAGAAACCCTCGCCGCATGGCTCGACAGCGTCACGCCCGCCGTGCAAGAGGCGATCGCGGACGAAAGATTCGCCGAGGCCATGACGGAACTGGCAAGCCTGCGCCCGGCTTTGGATGCGTTCTTCGC
>JAYTHH010000314.1:0-3793 GCA_043732745.1 Rhodospirillales bacterium | reverse complement strand
GTCGATGAACAGCATGTCCAGCGACGACACGGTGTTGCGCATCCACATGTTGCTCTCGCGCACGCTGCCCCAGTCGAACAGCATGCCAGTGCTGTCAGGCACGGTCTTGCGAAACATGAGGCCCACGGTCTGCTGGTCGGTGGCGACAGCCATTTCCACGGTGAAATCGAGTTTACGGCCGTCATGCGTCACGATCAGTAGTTTTTCCGTGGGCAGCATCGGCTGCGCCTCAGTGGGGTTGATGATCTGGGACAGCGCCTGCGCCACCGGGAAAGCAGCGGCGGCAGTGAGGCTGGCGAGGAGAAAGCGGCGGATCATCATGCGGATACCTCGGGTCGGTGAAGCCGGATCAGCTCTGAAATCTCGGGGCGGACATCCCCTTCGCGGGGGATATCGCGCAATGTGGTGTGCCAGTGTGCGGGCGGGTTGCGGCCGGCGGCACGGTTGTAGACCAGGGAGCGGAGCACTGTCTCGGCCGCCGGCGGGAGATGGTCGGGGATCTCGAAATCGCAGAGCGTGGCCCAGATGCCGGCCCAGCAGCGCGCCACAGTGTAGGGGTTGTAGCCGCCGCCGCCCACCACCACCAGGCGTGGGGCGAGGTCGCGGATTGCCGCGACCGCCGCCCAATAGGCGTTGTTCGACAGCGAGAGCTTCGCCAGCGGATCTTCTTCCAGCGAATCGGCGCCGGACTGAAGCATCAGCGCCTGCGGAGCGAAATCGTGGATCAGCGGCAGCACGGCGTGTTGCATGAGGGCGCGGTGCTCGGTGTCGTTCAGCCCTTGTGGCACCGGGAAATTGCGCGCCATACCGCCGGCGCGGTCGGTGGCGGGGCCGGTGTTGGGCCACCTGCCCTGCTCGTGGATGCTGATGGTGAGCACGCGTGGATCGTGGGCGAACGCGTCTTGCACGCCGTCGCCGTGATGGGCGTCGAGGTCGAGGTAGACCACGCGTTTCAGCCCTGCATCGAGCCATTGCAGGATGCCGAGGACCGGATCGTTCAGGTAGCAGAAGCCGCTGGCGCGGGCGGGCATGCCGTGATGGGTGCCGCCGCCCGGAAAATGCACCACACCGCCTTGCTGGGTCAGCCGGGTGGCCAGCATGACGCCGCCGGCCGATGTGGCGGGGCGGCTATAGACCTCGCGATAGACCGGATTGCCGTCAGCGCCGATTCGGTAGCGGTCGCGGATCGCTTCGGACACGTGCTGGGTGCGCTCGGCCTCCTGCAGCGCGGCGATGTAGTCCGCGTCGTGAAAGCGGGCCAGGTCTTCGGTCCTGGCCATCGGCGCCACCAGGGTCGTCGCCGGGTCGAGCCAGCCCATCGCCTCAACCAGATCGGTGCAGGTCGACACCCGCGGGATCGCCAGCGGATGCTTCGGGCCGTAGGTGGAGTTGCGGTAGATCTCGCTGCCGATATAGACCGGCCGAACCCGCGAATCTGGGAAAGTCAGGGGCTTCAACTCCGCGCCAGATAGCCGCCATCCACCGGAATGGCCGCGCCGGTAACGAAATCCGAGGCGCGGGACGCCAGGAACACTGCCGTCCCCGCGAGATCCGACGGTTGGCCCCAGCGCGCGGCTGCGGTCCGCGCCAGCACCATCTCGTTCAGCCCCTCGATCTGCGCCCGGGCGCCGACAGTGAGGTCGGTGTCGATCCAGCCGGGCAGCAGGGCGTTCACCTGGATGTTGTCGGCCGCCCAGGAGGTGGCGAGCGCCTTGGACAGGTTCATGATGCCGGCCTTGCTTGAGGCATAGGCTGCAGAAAACGGCGATCCGCCGACTGACAGCACCGAGCCGATATTGATGATCTTGCCGCCGCCCTGCGCCTTCATGGCGGGATAGGCAGCCTGGCAAAGGAAGAAGGCGCTGGTGAGGTTGGTGTCCATCACATAATGCCACTCCGCCTCCGCGAGGTCCTGCGGCGGCTTGCGAATTGTGGTGCCGGCATTGTTCACCAGGATGTCCAGTCGGCCGAATTGCGCAACGGTTTCCGCAACCATCGCCTCACAGGCTGCCTTGCCGGTCACATCGGCGCCGATGAAGATGGCATCGCCCCCGAGGGCGGCCAGCGCCATTGCCGCCTTTTCCGGGTTGCGGCCGGAGATCGCCACCTGGGCGCCGGCGTTACGCAGGCCGATCGCCATGCCCAGGCCGATGCCGCCATTGCCGCCGGTGACCAGCGCCACCTTGCCGGTGAGATCGAAGAGCGACATCGGGTTTCTCCTGTGGGCCTCGCTGGCCCGGCAGAAATTTAGACATAGGCGGCATGGACCTCCAAGCCAGACGCCGGCGCATAGGCAAGCCTGCGATGCTGGGCCATATAGGCGGCATGACAGACAAAATTCTCGGCGTGCTAGGCGGCATGGGGCCGCTGGCAAGTGCTCATTTCATGACCCGCCTAACGCTGCTGACGCCCGCACAGACCGACCAGGATCACGTGCCGGCGGTGCTGTGGTCCGATCCGCGGGTGCCTGATCGCACCCTGGCACGGAGCGGTGGGCCGAGTCCGCTGCCGGCGCTGCTGCACGGGATCCGGGGTCTGCTGGCGGCCGGCTGCGGCGCCATCGCCATCCCGTGCAACACCGCTCATGGCTGGTACGACGCGATCGCGGCCGAGGCCGGCGTGCCGGTGCTGCATATCGTGGACGCCGCCGCGGATCAGCTTGCAACGATGGCCGGGCCTGGAAAGATCGTGGGCGTGATGGGCACGCAGGCCACGCTGGACATGCGGCTGTATCAGGATCGGCTGGAGGCACGGGGCTGGGCCACCATCACGCCGGATGCGGCCGAGATGGAGCGACTGGTAACGCCCGCGATCGCAGCCGTGAAGGCCAATCGCGTGGCCGACGCCTACGCGCCGCTGGCCGACATGGCGACGCTGCTGGCCGCGCGCGGGGCGTCTGCGGTCGTGTTGGGCTGCACCGAGATCCCGCTTGGCATTCAGGCTGGCCCTTACACCAGCCTGGGCGTGCCGCTCATCGACTCAATCGACACCCTGGCGCTGGCGGCGATCGCCTGGGCGAGATCGTGAGCTGATCGGCGAGATCCGGACGTTACTCAACTGTTTTTCTGGCGTTCAAACGCAAATTTGTTGCTAATGTCGTAACGCTTTCAGTCGCGGTGTGGGATCGATATTAAATAAAGTTTCTCGCTGCTCTATAATTTTGCGATAGCGATGGCGCGCAAACCCGAAACATGTCTCTTATTTGATCGATGGCCGCGTTCAGGTCTGACAAATGAGCCTGATAAACGAAACCGAAGGGTTGAAGCGGAATGCGGTTCACTGAGATCGGCCAGCAGTTGCGGGCCTACCGGCTGGAGTCGGGCCTGCGTGCCGAGGAGATCGCAGCACGACTCGGAGTCTCGCGCGCCGCTTTGTATCGCTATGAGAAAGGCGAGGTGATCAAGCTCGACACCATCAATCGTCTGGCCGAGCTGCTCAAGATCTCGCCGCTCTCACTGCTCGGTATCGGGGTGGAATACTACAACCGCCCGATCGGCTATTTCGAGCGCATGCGCCAGATCGAAGAGACCGCCGATCAGATCCTGCAGGTGCACGGCCCGCTCTGCTACCTCACCACATCGGATGCGTTCGACGCCGCCTTGAGTGACGCCTTCGAGGAGGCGGCGGAGTTGGCCGGCGCCGATCGCGGCAGCGTACGCGCCACCAGCGAGCAGGTGCTGGGCATTCTGGCGGCGCGCAAGCGGATGTACGGGGTTCGCAGGCCCAGCATCATCGCCATGATCGCTCTGCCCCGGCTGCAGAATTTCCTTGAAGGCGGCATCGCCAGCGCCGT
>JAYTHH010000313.1:0-3806 GCA_043732745.1 Rhodospirillales bacterium | reverse complement strand
CGACGGTGATGCAGGCGAGGCTCGACCAGCCGGCATCGACGCTGGGCGTGACCTGGGTGCCGATGGTCGCCGGCGTGCTGGCCTTGACCTGGAGCTGCACGCGCTGCGTGCGCTGGGTGGATTGTGCAGCGCCAGTGTTGTTGGGGCCGAGATACGGCGAGGCGGGATTTGCCGCGTTGTAATAGGGCAGCACGACCGGGCTGGCGTCGCTCTCCTGGAAGGTGGCCTCGATCAAATAGGCGATTGCCTGGCCGCTGGTGGTGGGGGCTGCAAAGGCGATGGTGCTGGAGGAGAGGTTGACGCCCATCTTCAGCAGGCCGTCCGCAGTGTCGGCGGACAGGGAGCCGAAGGCGTTCTGGTCGACCGTTGTGAACTGCGTGATGCTGCCGGGACCGCAGACGATCGAAAGGGATGCTGGCGTGGTGGGCGAAACGGCCAGGCCATCGATCGCGGGCGAGGTGCCGAGCGTGGCCTGCGCGAGGGCGCCGAGCGCAATCATGGTGTTTCGATTGGTGGCAAGCAGATCGGTGTCGAGCGGGATGCTGCCCGGATAGACTATGGCGCGGTCCATTGGGGGGAGCCTTTCAGTTGGCGCTGGCGGGATCAGTTGGCGATCCGGGTCCAGGCTATGGTGGCGGTGGGCATCACGCTGGTGATGGCGCGGGTGATGTCGGCGTCGGTGATCTGGCCAGTGAGCATGGACAGGCCTGCGTATTCGATAGCGCCCCGACCGTAGCCACCGGCGGCCACACCGTAGCCGGCCACGCTGGCGATGCCGCTGCCGGTGGCGCGGTAGGCGGTGACAAAGCATTGGTACGGCAGCATCAGGCTGCCCCAGCCGCCCGACGTGCCGTAGCCCAAGGGGCCGTTCCAGGCACCGGTGTCCGCGGGACGAGTGGGCTCGAAGACCATTGGAGTGCGCCCGGTGAGGTCGACCAATGCGGTGATGACAGCGGTGCGGGTGTCTCGTTCGCGGACGATTTCCATGGCGATGCGGCGGCGGTAGAGGGCATCCGGCTCAGTGATGCGGCGTGGCAACTGGCTGCCCAGAAGATCCTGCCCGATGCCGTCGAGGAAGCTGTCGGTGGCGGTGGCCAGGCGGGTCTGGCGGCGGGTGAAATCGAGCAGGGCGTAAATTTGGCTCCAATTGTTCGCGAGGCCCGTCAGCACGCCGTCGAGGATAGGGGTGGCGCCCTGGAACCACCGGGCCGGAAGGGTGGCCTTGAGGCGATACAGTATGTCCTGGAGATCGCCGGGAAGGGCCATGTCAGTTCACCTGCACCGTGCCGGCCTTGATGAGACCGAAGGCTTGCGGGACGAGATCGGCGGTTGTGGCGTTGAGTAGAACGGTGGTGACGTTGATGACCGTGGGATCGGCGGCGTAGGCCAGTTGCGTCAGACGGGACCAGGGCAACGCTGCTGCGATCGGCAAAGCGTTGATGGCGGCAGTGATCGACTGGGCGACCCCGACCGCGATGATGGTGTGCGGACTGCCGGCGGCGGTGGTGATGGCCAGCGAGACGTTGGCTGTCGTGACGGTGGGTGCCTGCACCGTGTAGACGCTGCCGATGGGCCGCATCGCTTCGATCGCTGACGCCACTTGGTTGAGCAGCGACGGGGGTGGAGCGCCTGATCCGTCATCGACTGTGACGACGAAGTATCCCACGCGCAGGCTGCCGTCGGGCGCCAGGTTTTCTTGCAGCGTGTAGCTTAGGCCCTGGCGGACAGATAGGATCGCGTGGCCGATGGCGAGCGGCGTGGCGCGGGCGCGGCTGGCGAGGAAGCTGTTGAAGCGTTGACGCAGGGCGGCGTCGCTTTCGGCGTCGAGCCCACCGGCGAGAGGGGCCGGGTTGGAGACGGTGTCGATGCCTGCAATGGCCGTTGCCAGCAGGGTGACGCTGGCGGCCTGGACGTTGCCGATCGTGCCCGGGGTGTTTGCGATGATCGGCAGAAGCGCGCTGGCGATCCCGGCGCCGATGACGTAGCCGGCGCGTGTGGCATCCCAGGCGGGGTTGGCGGGATCTGTAACGACGGTGAAGCTCTGGCTACCGTCGGTGGTGCGCACGGTGACGCCAGCCGGGATCAGCGCTGCCTGAGCGGGGGTGAAGCGGCTGAAGAGCGCCTGGCCGGTGCCGGGGGAGGATGGCAGGCGGGCGAACGAAAAATCGGCCATCCAGGTGTCGAGGTCAGAGCCATTGCTGGTGGCGGCACGGGTGCTGGCAAGAACCTGAACGATGAGCCATTGCATCCATAATGCGAGCGAGGCGTTCGCCTCCAGAATCGCGCGCAGGGTGCTGCCGATGGTGAGATCGACCAGTTGCCGCGCGGAGCCTTGTACCGCGGCGGCGGCATTGGCGACGAGAGTTTGGAAATTAAGGAGCTGCAATTGCATCGTTCATTCTCCTGCCTGGAAGGAAAGCAATTGCGTCTCGCCGGAATGGGCATCGGAGTAGCGGATATGGGCGTAGATCGTGCCGGTGGCACCGGACTGGACATCGATGGTGGGCTCGGGCGTGCGGGCGACGCTGGCCTCTTTGAAGATCTGGCTGCGGATGACGGCCGTGATCCCTGCGGCATCGGCGGGCTGGCCCACGAAGCGGGCGAGGCCGGCGCCGTAGTCGAGGTTCCAGATGTAATCGCCGGGATTGCTGAGCAGGCGGCGCAGCACACGCTGCTGGCCGAGGGCGGCGCCGGTGGCGGTTGCGAGATCTCCCGTGGGGGACAACGCGAGATCGGCGCCGAATTGATGGGACGTGTCGGCCATGGGGTGCGACCTCTAATAGCAATATCGCATCGGGTTGATTTTACCGGCGATAAATTGGTCGATAAAACAAAGGCTAGAGCATGATTGCTTCGTCTATCAGAAAGCGGTCATGCTCTAGTCTGGGGCGTTGGTTTGGCTGACGGAGCCGCCTTGCGGGTCGAAATGGGTGTGCACGTTGTAGTGCTGTCGAAGGCGGTCGAGCGTGCCGCTGTTGTCGCGGATGCTGATGCTGGCTGCGATGTTCTGGCCCGCTTCGACGTTTTGGGTGGTGCGGATGTTTTGATCGGACTGGATGTCGCCTGTAACGAACAGGTTGCCGGTGTGATGCAGGTCGCCTTGGGTGCGGATGGTTCCATCGCCCGCCAATTTGATGAAGGCACCAGATTGGTGGACCAGCCAGAGTTCGCCGGGTGCGGCCTGTGGCGTGCGGGCGGTGTCGCTCCAGGCGCGGCCGATGACCACGCCGTGTTCCGAATCGCCCTCCTGGGCGAGGACGAAGACCTGGTCGCCGGGACTTGGCGGGCAGGACATGCCCCAGCCGGCGCCGATCCAGGGAGAGAGCACCGGGAGCCAGCCGGTGATGACACCTTCGGGCTGCAAGGCGACACGAACCGCGGGACGGGTGGGGTCGACGCTGGTGACGACGGCGAAGCGCGGTTGGGCGCTGGTGCGGTCCATCGCCGCGGCACTGGCCTTGATGGCGTTCAGGAAGCGGTCCATGTGGCGCCTCCGATTGGGTCGGCGGGGGACGTGGATTGGCTGCCGACCGTGGCGTTACGGGCGCGCAGGCGTTGGGTGAAGCCGTGGGCGACATCGATGCGGCGGATTATTTCGTCGATCCAGTAGGTCTGGTCGAAGGCGGTTCCGGTGCCGGCGATATGGATCTGCTGGCGCGGGGCCAAGGAGAGTTCACCTGGCATTTCGGCATCGATCACGCGCTCGTGGCGGGTGAGTTCGGCAAGGCGGCTCTGTGCCAGTTTGAGGGCGGCATCGGGCGTCAGGTTTGGGACGACGTAGACGTATCTTTGGAGTTTGGATGCGC
>JAYTHH010000312.1:0-3810 GCA_043732745.1 Rhodospirillales bacterium | reverse complement strand
GGCCGGAATCGCTGCTCACGTGGCATCGCCCAGGCCACGAACGCGGCTGCGGCAGCGGTGATCGCCGCCAGCACCAGAAACACCGCCCGCCAGCCGGCGGCATCCGACACCAGGCCGCCGATGAAGCGGCCGAGGAAGCCGCCGAAGATGCAGCCGGAGGCATACAGGCCCGAGGTTCTGATGGTCTGCGGGCCGCTGCACTCGTCAGCCACGTAAGCCACTGTGACGGTGAAGATGAACGGCAGCAGCATGCCCTGCAGCGTGCGCGCCAGCAGCAGTGATGCAAGCCCGGGGCTAGCGGCTGCCATCAGGGTGGGCAGGATCAGCAGCAGGCAGGCACCGAGAATAATCCGCCTGCGCCCCAGCCGGTCGCTGAGGGCGCCTGCCACAGGTGCCATCACGGCCACCGCCAGCAAGGTCACGGTGATGGAAAGTCCCGTCTGCGTCGGCGTGGTGCCGAGATCGGCCGCCAATGTTGGCAGGAAGGCCTGGGGTGCGTAGAGATTTACGAACGTGCTGAAGCCCGCCACGAAAACACCCGCGGCGCGTTTGGTCTCAAGTTGCATGATCACAGCTCACATTGCCGATCCGGTGCGGCGCAGCGACGTGAGCAGCATGCCGATCGTTCGACAATGCCAGCACCACGACGCTCGCTCGGCAAGTGCAGCCTTCGCATCCCTCTCTACCGTGCTCGAACGGCCGATGTATCGCTGCAATCAGCGCGACATGGCCGAAGGGTTCAGCCGATGCCGCGCTGCCTCACTCAAGCTGCCCGCATCTGTTCCACGAAGCCATCAACCGCACTGGACAATTTTTCTGCCTGACGCGAGACGTCGCCGGCCGCGTCCAGCACCAGCGATGCAGCCTGGCCGGTTTCGCTGGCGGCTTCGCTGACGGCTGCGATGTTCTCAGTCACGTCCGACGCAGCCTGTGCGGTCCGCTCCACATGGCGGGCGATTTCCGCCGTGGCGGCGCCCTGCTGCCGGACGGCTGCTGCGATGGTGGTCGCCACGGCACTGACCTCCCCGATCGTGACGGTGATGCCGCTGATCGAGCGCACCGCATCCACCGTGGCGGCCTGGACCTGGGCGATTTGGGCACCGATCTCGTCGGTGGCCTTGCGTGTTTGATTGGCGAGATTCTTTACTTCCGACGCCACCACCGCGAAGCCCTTGCCGGCATCCCCCGCGCGCGCCGCCTCGATCGTTGCGTTCAGCGCAAGAAGGTTGGTCTGGTTGGCAATCCCAGTGATGAGCCCGACCACGTCTCCGATCCGGCTGGCTGCATCCGACAGGGCACGCACGATGCCGTCTGTGTGTTGTGCGTCGGTGACGGCCCGCCCGGTCAGCGCGGCCGAATGCGCCACCTGACGGCTGATTTCGCCGATCGATGCACTGAGCTGCTCGGCTGCCGCTGCGACGGTCTGTACGCCGGTGCCGGCCAGCATCGCGGCCCCCGAGACGCTGGAGGCACGGCTGCCGGTCTGTGTCGCGGTTTCGGCCATGGCGCGGGCGGTAGCTTCAAGATCGGTCGAGCCGCGGGCCAGGATGCCGACCAGCGTGCCGACATGGCTTTCGAATGTGGCGATGTGCGCCTCGCGTGCCAAGCCACGCTGCTCGGCGCGTTGGCGTGTCTCACGCTCCTTTGCGTCGGCGTCTCGCTTCTCGATGGCGTTGGCCCGAAACACCGCGCAAGCGCCTGCAAGTTGTCCAATTTCGTCATGTCGGCCGGCATACACCAGTTCCACTGCGAGGTCCCCGTCGGCTAGGCGCAGCATGGCAGTTCGCACGACCTGCAGCGGCCGGATAACCCGGCGGTCCACACCGATGATTCCACAGATGGAGAACAGCACCACGCAGATCAGGAATGCTGTCAGGAGGATCATATTGCGCTCTGCCGTCTCGAATGTGTGCGTGGCGCGATCGGCCGCTGCGTCCAGTGCCGCCACTGCCAGCGCACGTGCGCGGTCCAGACGTGCCACGCTGTATCGGGAGAATTCTTCCACGCCCATTTCTGGCTTTGAGCCGGCCAGCAGCGTGTCCAGCATCCTGTCGCGCAGCGATGTGTAGTCGGCACCGAAGATCTGCTGTTTCATCGCTGAAAGCGGCGCCGTCACCGTCGGTGGCATGGCTGCACCAGCTATGATGGCATCGATCGCGCCCAAGGTCGCAGCGCTGGCCGCGGTCAGTTGGGCATAACGCGCGCGCGCATCCGGCGCGATCCCCAGCCCGCCGAAACCGTTCGTGATCACAACGGACGCGTCCCCCGAGCGGTCGCGTATGATCCAGGCGAGTTGCTTGATCTGCATCATCCGGTCGATCATCGGATCGTTGCCCATGATTGCAGTGGCCAGGTCTTGACTGACTTCCTCCAGGGTCGTGAGGAGGCCTGTGCTGGCCGTGGCGTATTCGGCGCTCAAAGCAGCCCGACGCGATGATTTTGGCTGCTCGATCCCGCGCCAGAATTCAGCCTGCAGCGGCACGATCGTGCCCAGCCCCGCTGTGAGCCGAGATGCCAGGCCATCGGCGCCGGCAAGATCGCTTTTCGCAAGCTGCAGGGCACCGCGCTTTAACGCGTCCAGCGCGGCTTCCCTGATGGTGGTCAGCATCGCTTTCGTCTCGGCCGTTACGCTGTCAGCAACCCAGCTCCGTCCGGTGACTGCACGGTCGTTGCGCAGATTGGATTGCGCGATGAACATCGCCGCGGACAGTTCGGCGATTTGCCGGGAGTGCCGGCTGGTTCTGTAAACACCGGCCTCGTCTGCCGTTTGGATGGCGAGAATCGCCATCGCGATAACGCTGAGGGAGATCAAGATGCTACGCAGAAGTATTTTTGCCGAAAGTCTATTCAACATCGATGGCCCCGGTTTTAGTGAGCGGTAGAGGCCAGCCTGACTTCGATTGATTAATGAATCATGGAGATCGCGATGGGATTCCGATCGCGCATTTGATGATGATACATTTCATGGCAATGCCATGATTGCGCGACACGCCAGCGGAAGCACCACGGGCTTGGCTGGCCGGGCAGGGCGCGGCGGCTTCGGCGGGGCGTCCAGCCGGTCGAACCACCATTGCAGCGTGGCGTCGCAGCCATCGCCCTGCGGCACCGCGGGCTGGTCGATGCATTCGGGCTGGCCGGCGGGACAGGCGTAGTGCAGGTGCATGTGGGAGGCATGGCCGAACCACGGTCGCACCCGTTGCAGCCAGCTGCGATCGCCGGTGACGGACAGGCAGAGCTGGCGCTTGATTGCGGCGTTTACCAGTATTCGGTCCACACCTGGCTCTGTGGCGGCCAGCCGCAGCAGGGTGGCGTGCTCGGGCCGCCACAGCCGAGGCTCGACGGCTTTGCCGTCCGGGCGTATCAGGCTCGGCGGCTCTATCTGCTCGCGCGCGTCCAACAGCAGGACCGGATGCGGCCCGGCCACGTCGAGCCAGATGTCGGCGTCCAGCCCGCGCTGGTGGCTGGCATGGATGCCGGCCAACGGGCCGCCGCGAGCGTCCGAGATGTCGTTCATATAGAGGTCTGGAAGCCCCGCCGCACGCGCGCGCACCGCGAGATTCTGGAGGCTGGCGATGACCGTCGGATCGCCCCAGAACGTGCTGCGCGAGATCCGGATGGTCTGCATGCCGGGCGCTGTGTCCGGCAGGCGCACGGCGCCAGCAATGCAGCCGGCGTCGCCGCCGCCGATGATGCGGGCGGGGCCGGGGACGGGGGTTTTTGGGCCGGAGGCGAAGGCTTCGTGCGGTCCAGGCTGGCAACAGAGACTCACCAGTAGAAGAACCGCGCGGGTTTTCATTTGTCGATGCCGGT
>JAYTHH010000311.1:0-3814 GCA_043732745.1 Rhodospirillales bacterium | reverse complement strand
GCGCATGACGAAATACATCGGCACGTCGAGCACCCATTCCACGTAGCGCTCGAAGCCGAAATCCTCGGCGAACATCAGCGCCGGCATGCCGCTGCGCTGGTTGTCGGTGTCGGTCCAGACATCGGCGCGTTTGGACAGGAAGCCGTTGGGCTTGCCCTCGGTGAACGGCGAGTTGGCGAACAGGGCCGTCGCGACCGGCTGCAAGGCCAGGCTCACCTTCAGCTTGGCGGCCATGTCGGCTTCGGAGGCGTAATCCAGATTGACCTGCACGGTGCAGGTGCGTGTCATCATGTCCAGGCCCATGCTGCCCACCTTGGGCATGTAGCGCTTCATGATGGCGTAGCGGCTTTTCGGCATCCAGGGCATCGCGTCGCGCGTCATCGTGGGATGAAATCCGAGTGGTGCGAAACCGAGGCCGAGCGCGTCGGCGACGGGGCGCAGATCGTCGAAATGCGCGGTGAACTCGGCCGCGGTCTGATGCAGGTCGGTGAGCATGCCGCCCGACAGCTCCAACTGCCCGGCCGGCTCCAGGGACACCGAGGCATCGCCCCGCTTTAGGCCGATCGGGTTGCCATGATCCAGAATCGGCTCCCAGCCGGTGGCGCCGATCCCTTCCAGAATGGCCCGGATACCGTCCGGTTCGTAGGGCGGCGGGGTGAATCCGGCCTTGGAGAAGCCAAACTTCTCGTGCTCGGTGCCGATGGTGAACCGGCTGGCGGGCCTGCTGCCTGTGGCCAGATAGTCAGCCAGCTGACGCACCGAATGGATCGGGGTGGCGTCGGCCTCTCCGGGATTGGACATTTGGATTCCGTGAATTGTCTGGTCTGTCTTGAAATCTCTACCGGCTTGGCGCCATCTGCAACAAGGCCAGCCCGGCGATGGCAGCGGTTTCCGCCCGCAGAACGCGCGGACCCAGGCCGATCGGTTCTACAAACGAGAACCGGCGGAGAACGTCAAGCTCACCTTCGGTGAAACCGCCTTCCGGGCCGATCAGCAATGCGGCCTGGGCAGGGCGGAAAGCCGGCGGTGATGCGCCACTCCTTTCGATTGCGGCGAATAAAACCCGGTCATGCGGCCAAGATGCCAGTGCCTCCATCAGCCGGGCCGGCTGCGCGATGTCGGGCACATCCAGCCGCTCGCATTGCTCGGCGGCCTCGCGAGCGATGGCCTCCAGTCGGTCGAGGTTGAGCCTGCCGGCGTTGGTGCGGTCGGTGAACACCGGCTGGATGCGGGTGACGCCGAGCTCGGTCGCCTTTTCGATCACCATGTTGGTGGTGTCGCGTTTCAGCGGCGCGAACAGCAGGGTCAGCGGAAGCGAAGCACTCTGTACGCGCGTGCGGCTTTCCAGCACGAACACAGCGCGATCCTTGCGGATGCTGTCGATGCGGGCGCGCCATTCGCCGTTTGCACCGTTGAAAAGCAGAACCGTGGCGCCGGCGGATTGGCGCATCACACTGCCGAGATAATGCGCCTGCTCAGGCGTGGCGGCGATGCTGGCGCCATCGTGGAGGGGGGACGTGGTGAAAAGGCGGATTGACCCGGTCATATCTCTGCGCAGATTGAGTGGTATGAATACCTACACCGATATCGCCGCCGATGGATGGGTCGCGTCACTGCCGAAGGCGTGGCGGCCCTATGCGCTGCTGGCGCGGTTCGACCGGCCGATCGGGGGCTGGCTGCTGTTTCTGCCCGGGCTGTGGTCCATTCTGCTGGCGCAGGCGCCGTGGCGCGCAACGGCGTGGCTGATCGCGCTGTTCTTCGTGGGCGCCTTTCTGATGCGCGGCGCCGGCTGCGTGGTCAACGACATGTGGGACCGCGATCTGGACCGCCGGGTAACCCGCACCGCCGGCCGTCCGCTGGCGTCCGGCGCCTTGCGGATGCGGCAAGCGGCGATCTTCCTGGGAGGGCTGCTGGGGATCAGCCTGCTAATCCTGCTGCAACTGTCGCCGCTGGCGCAAGCGTTGGGCGTGGGCTCGCTGGCGCTGGTGGCGTTGTATCCGCTGGCCAAGCGGGTGACGTGGTGGCCGCAATTGATGCTGGGTATCACCTTCGGCTGGGGTGCGCCGATGGGGTATGCCGCCGCGCGCGGGCAGATCGATGCGGCGGCGCTTGTGCTGTATGGAGCCGCAATCGTGTGGATTCTGGGCTATGACACGATCTATGCGCATCAGGACCGCGAGGACGACGCGCTTGTTGGCGTCAAGTCGACCGCGCGGCTGTTCGGCGGCCGATCCCGAGGGTTTCTGGTGGCTTGCTACGCGGCGACCACGCTGTTGCTTATGATTGCGGTCTGGCTGGCTGGGCTGCCGTGGGCGATGGTGGGCGTAGCGCTGGGGGGCGCGCTGTTGCTGGGACGGCAGATTTGGGCGTTGGATATCACCGATCCCGGCCTGTGCCTTCGTCTGTTCAAGTCCAATCGGGAATTCGGCCTGTTTGTCGCCGCCGTGATCGTGATTGCCCGGCTTTGATGGATCCTGAAGCGTTCATCCGGGACAGCACGGTGGTGTCCCATCACGTGCTGGTGCCGGAGATCGCCCTGTATCTGGCCACCGAGATCACGCCGATCTGGCAGGCGACCGAGGCATGGCTGGCCGAGGTCGGCACCGAGCCACCGTTCTGGGCCTTCGCCTGGCCAGGCAGTGCGGCGATGGCGCGGCATATTCTGGATCATCCGGAGTTGGTTGCTGGGCGCCGCGTGCTGGATTTTGCGGCGGGCGGCGGTCAGGCGGCGATAGCATGCATGCGAGCAGGGGCGGCTTGGGTGGATGCCGCCGAGATTGATCCGCTCGCCCGCGCGGCGATCGCCGTGAACGCGGCGCTGAATCACGAGGAGGTCACCGTGCTCGGCGACGTGGTGGGTCAGGACTGCCGCTGGGACCTCATTCTGTGCGGCGATGTCTGCTACGAAGCGCCGATGACCGGCCATATTCTGCCCTGGCTGCGCCGCCTGGCTGAAGATGCGGAGGTGTGGATCGCCGATCCCGGCCGCGCCTATCTGCCGCGCGTCAGGCTCGAACCGATCCTGCGGATGATGGTGCCGACGACGATGGAGCTGGAAGACCATACCGAGCGCGAGGTCACGCTGTGGCGTATCGAGGCCGGTGAGTGATTTCGGGAACGATGTCGACCCGTGTGGATTGGATTCATGAAGTCACGCCATAGAGCGACAAGGAGGGGACCGTGTCAGACCCCAATCAACCGATTTCTGCGGAGAAGATGGAGAAGAACGCGGAGCGCGCTGCCGATACCGGGGGGCCTTCGGTGCTGTCGACCGACGACGCGCGCCAGGGTATCACCACCGGGCGGATGCGCTGGATTTTGGGTGTCTCGCTGGTGCTTGCGATTTTGGCGATGGCGGCAGTGTGGGCGTTGTGAAGAAATCTAGCGTTGCCGAACCTGCGAGTCGGGCAATGCGATGGAAGATCGATCAATAAGATCAGCCCGCGTCGATGCTGGAAGAGTCAGCATCAAGGCAAGTTGTTATAAGATCACAGAACGACATCGACCATCACGATCTCCGCATCCTCGTCCGCCGATATCTCGATTTCGGCCTCGTCAGTGATCGTCACGCCATCACGCGTGTCGATCTTGACGCCGTTCACGGTGATGCTTCCGGTGGCTGGCACGAGATAGGCGGCCCGTCCTGAGCCCAGGGTCTGGCGCATGGTCTGGCCGGCGCAGATCGTGCCGGCTAGCACCACGCCGTCGGCATACAGCGGCAGGGCGGTGCCATCGGCGTCGGCTCGGCCATCCGCCAGCACCTTGAGACTATCGGCCTGGTCCTTCGGGAACGCTCGTGCACCCCAGCCGGGGG
>JAYTHH010000310.1:0-3814 GCA_043732745.1 Rhodospirillales bacterium | reverse complement strand
GCGCACGGTATGGCCAGATAAGGTCGTCGATAGCCTATGCCCCTATTGCGGTGTCGGTTGCCAGGTATCCTACGAGGTCGTTGGTGAAGAAATCGTTTACGCGACCGGCAAAAACGGTCCGGCCAACCAGAACCGGCTGTGTGTGAAGGGGCGTTTCGGCTTCGACTACATTCATCATCCCCATCGCCTGACCACACCGCTCATCCGCCTCCCCAACACACCCAAGCATGCCAACGACCAGGTCGACCCGGCCAATCCATGGACGCATTTCCGCGAAGCCACGTGGGATGAAGCGCTCGATGTCGCAGCCGCCGGGTTCACCCGCATCCGCGCCGCAACCGGGCCCACATCATTGGCCGGCTTCGGCTCCGCCAAGGGCTCCAACGAAGAAGCCTATCTGTTCCAGAAGCTGGTCCGTATCGGCTTCGGCTCGAACAATGTGGATCACTGCACCCGCCTTTGCCACGCAAGCTCCGTCGCCGCCCTGATGGAAGGCCTGAATTCCGGCGCCGTCAGCGCGCCCTTTTCCGCAGCGTTGGATGCCGAGCTCATCATCGTCATCGGCGCCAACCCCACCGTGAACCACCCCGTCGCCGCAACCTTCATCAAGAACGCCGTCAAGCAGCGCGGCGCGAAACTGGTGATCATGGACCCGCGCCGCCAAACCCTGTCCCGCCATGCCTGGCAGCATCTTGCATTCAAGCCCGGCGCCGACGTCGCCCTGCTCAACGCCATGCTGCATGTCATCATCACCGAGAACCTCACCGACCAGCAGTACGTCGCCGCCTATACGGAAGGCTTCGCCGACCTGCAGGCCCGCATCCAGGACTTCGCGCCCGAAAGAATGGCACCGATCTGCGGCATCGAGGCCGAAACGATCCGCACCGTCGCCCGCGCCTATGCGACCGCCCGCACCGCCATCATCTTCTGGGGCATGGGCATCAGCCAGCATATCCATGGCACCGACAACGCCCGTTGCCTGATCGCCCTGGCGCTCGTCACGGGGCAGATCGGCCGTCCCGGGACCGGCCTGCACCCCCTGCGCGGCCAGAACAACGTCCAGGGCGCATCGGATGCCGGGCTGATCCCGATGGTCTACCCCGATTACCAATCGGTCGAACGGGCCGACATCCGCGAGAAGTTCGAGGCGCTGTGGGGCACCACGCTGGACCCGCAGCGTGGGCTGACGGTCGTCGAGATCATGCGCGCCATCCACGCCGGCGACATCCACGGCATGTATATCGAGGGTGAAAACCCCGCCATGTCAGACCCGGACCTCAACCACGCCCGCGGCGCCCTGGCCATGCTGGACCACCTGGTGGTCCAGGATCTGTTCCTGACCGAGACGGCCTTCCATGCCGACGTCGTGCTGCCCGCGTCTGCCTTTGCCGAGAAAAGCGGCACCTTCACCAACACCGACCGTCGGGTGCAGCTGGCCCGCCCGGTCATATCCCCGCCGGGCGATGCGCGGCAGGACTGGTGGATCATCCAGGAGCTGGCCAAGCGCATGGGCCTGCCGTGGGGCTATGCCGGGCCCAGCGCCATCTTCGCCGAATTGGCTTTGGCGATGCCATCGTTTGCCAACATCACCTGGGAACGCCTAGAACGAGAGGGCGCCGTCACCTACCCCGTCGACGGCCCCAGCGAACCCGGCCACGAGATCATCTTCTACAACGGCTTCCCCACCGCAACCGGCCGCGCGCAGCTCGTCCCCGCCAACATAACCGCCCCGGACGAGACACCGGACGCCGATTTCCCGATGGTCCTGTCCACGGGCCGTATCCTGGAACATTGGCATACCGGCAGCATGACCCGCCGCGCCGGGCTGCTCGACGCGATCGAGCCGGAAGCGGTCGCGATGATGTCACCCAAGGACCTGCGTCGCATGGCCATCAATCCCGGCGACCCGGTCCGGCTGGAAACGCGCCGCGGCGCCATCGAGGTCAATGTCCGGAGCGATCGCGACGTTCCGGAAAACATGGTCTTCCTGCCGTTCTGCTACGCCGAGGCCGCCGCCAACCTGCTCACCAATCCCGCGCTGGACCCGTTCGGCAAAATACCGGAGTTCAAATTCTGCGCGGCGCGCGTCTCAATCATCCCACCCGTGGGAGCTATCTGACCCCGAAAGCCAGGAGAGGATGGCGATCGTCTAACTGATTTCCGGATGCCGGAGGTGCCAAAGCCGCTCATGGGCGGCCACCAGCCCCTCGATGCTCCGACGACGGTTGCCGTCCTCCGGCCTGGGGCGACGCGTCGTCATCGTCTCAAGCAGTCGCAGCAACTGCTCCGCGACCTCAAGATCCATCACGTCGCACGCATGGTGGAACGCCACCAAAATCTTATCGGACAGCCGCCGCGTGTGCCGAGGCACGATCGTGCTCGGCGTCATGGGTTCGTCTACCGCTGGCGTCGAGGCCACGTTGAACGTTGCACGATCCATACCAGCCCTCCATCACCGTTAACACTAGGCGATAATGGAGGGCCGCGCACGGACAAAACTGTTAGGCTTGGTTCGGCAGGATCAAACCGTCAGAGCGCCCTGCGGCTGCTCCGTCTCGAACACGTTGCCTGCGAAGGCTTCTTCCCATGAACCCTTGGTCGAAGCCCGGCTGTATTCGGTCGCACGGTTCTCGAAGAAGTTGGCGTGTTCGACCGCGTTCAGCATGTCGTCCAGCCAGGGCAGCGGGTTGCTCTCGACATGGAACATGGCGTTCAGGCCAAGCTGCACCAGCCGCCGGTCGGCAATGTAGCGGATATAGCTCTTGACCTCGCCGCCGGTCAGGTCCTCCAGCGGCCCCTGTTCGAAAGCCAGGTCGATGAACGCATCCTCGTGCTCGACGATGGTCGCGCAGCATTCGTAGATCTCGGTGCGAAGCTGCTCGGTCCAGATCTCCGGATTTTCCTGCACGAAGGTCCGGAACAGCCGGATGATCGACAGGCAATGCAGCGTCTCGTCGCGCACCGACCACGAGATGACCTGGCCCATGCCCTTCATCTTGTTGTGCCGCGGGAAGTTCAGCAGGATCGCGAACGATGCGAACAACTGCAGCCCCTCGGTGAACGCCCCGAAGGCCGCCATCGTCAGGGCAATCTGGTGCTTGTCGTCCATACGGAACGACTGCATGTAGTCGTACTTGTCCTTCATCTCCTTATACTTGAGGAAGGCCGTGTATTCGGTCTCGGGCATGCCGATGGTATCAAGAAGATGGCTATAGGCAGCGATGTGAATCGTCTCGATGTTGCTGAAAGCAGACAGCATCATCAGCACTTCAGTCGGCTTGAACACCTGGCTGTAGTGCTTCATGTAGCAGTTGTTCACCTCGACGTCCGCCTGGGTGAAGAACCGGAAGATCTGCGTCAGCAAGTTCTGCTCCGACGCCGTCAGTGTCTTGTGCCAATCCTTGACGTCATCGGCCAACGGGATCTCTTCCGGCAGCCAATGCACGCGCTGCTGGGTCAACCAGGCCTCATAGGCCCACGGATACCGGAACGGCTTGTAGACCGGGTTCTCGGTGAGCAGGTCGAGGCGCTTTTCCTGGGTGGGGAGCATTCCGTCCATGGGGGGTCCTTCGGTTGCCGGCGTCATCGTCTGACGGCTCTTCCACATGACCTCCGAAGCAGGATCGTCA
Source organism: Rhodospirillales bacterium (assembly GCA_043732745.1). GTDB lineage: Bacteria > Pseudomonadota > Alphaproteobacteria > Acetobacterales > Acetobacteraceae > CAIQQQ01. The sequence continues at coordinate 185 of JAYTHH010000310.1, read as the reverse complement.
AGCGGTGCGCAAACAATTATCCGGTGTTTACAATCGAGTAGGCGACATTCATCGCCTCGCTCCACGACTCGGAGCGTTGCCACAGCCTACCACCTCACGCGCCCCGGCGCCACGCCCTCGATGCGTCGGCGACGGTTTTCACCCCCGTGCCGGCGCCTGCCACACGGCCGCGCGCACGTCGATGC
>JAYTHH010000309.1:0-12132 GCA_043732745.1 Rhodospirillales bacterium | reverse complement strand
TCGGAGCTGCCGGAGGCCGAGCGCGTTCGCGGCGCCGCGTTGGCGGACAGCCTGTCCATGGCCTCGCTGGGCCGCGCCTGGCAAATGTTGCTGAAGGGGATTGCCGAGGTGGAGCAGGCGCCGGATCGCCGGGCTGCTGCCGAGATGGTATTGATCCGCCTGTGCCATGTGAGCGAATTGCCGCCGCCGGGGGATCTGGTGCGGCGGCTGATCGAGCAGCCGCCCGCCGCTGGTCTGACGTTGCAGCCTGCGCCTTCCGGAAGTGGCGGCGCCCGCGCCGTGGCCAATAGGGCGCCGCGCATGCAGTCCGAGTCCGCTATCGCGGCGGTGCAGGCGCCGGTTTCGGCCGGTCCGGTGCTGGTGAGTTTCCGCGATGTTGCGGCCCTAGTGGCTGAGAGGCGCGAGCCGACGTTGCACGCGCATCTCGTCCATTCCGTCCATCTGGTGCGTTTCGCGCCGCCGGTGATCGAGATCTTCCCGGAACCGGAAGCCCCACGCGATCTGGCGGCACGGCTGTCGGCCTTGCTCAGCGAAGCGACGAACACGCGCTGGACCATCGCCTTGTCCAGCGGTCCTGGCGAGCCCACCTTGGCGGAACAGGGTGACGCTGCCGATCACGCGAGGCGGCGGGATGCCGAGACCCACCCGCTGGTCATGGCCATCCTGAAGGCGTTTCCAGGGGCCAAGATCGAGGCGGTTCGCGACAGCTCAGTGGACGATTACGGGCTGTCCGCCGCCGCTAGCCTGGGCGGCGAGGCGGAGCTGGCGCTGGAGCTGCCGGCGCCCGGCAGCGACGATTTCGATGAACCCGCAGATTTCTGGGAGAATGCACCATGAAGAACATTGCCGGCCTGATGAAGCAGGCCTCGCAGATGCAGAAGAAGATGGAAGACATGCAGGCGGCTCTGGAGGCCATGACGGTCGAAGGGTCCGCCGGCGCCGGCATGGTGCATGTGACGATGTCGGGCAAGAACGAACTGCGATCGGTGCGCATCGACCCGAAGCTGGTCGATCCCGGCGAGATGGAGATGCTGCAGGACCTCATCGTGGCGGCGCATGCCGATGCAAAGCGCAAGATTGAGGCGCTGGCGGCCGAGGAGATGCAGAAGGCGACCGGTGGGCTGAACCTGCCGGCTGGGCTGAAGCTGCCATTCTAAGTTAGCGCGAGGTCGGGTGAACCTTGGGCGGCCCAGAAATTGAGCGGCTGATCGCGTTGTTGTCCAAGCTGCCAGGCCTTGGCCCGCGCAGCGCACGGCGGGCCGCGTTGAAACTGTTGCAGCAGCCGGAGCTGCGTATGCTCCCGCTGGCCACTGCGCTGGCGGAAGCTGCACGGGCCACGCGGTCCTGCGAGCTGTGCGGCAATCTGGACAGCCGCGACCCCTGCACCGTCTGCGCCGATCCGCACCGCGATCGTGCCATGATCTGTGTGGTGGAAGGTGTGGGGGACCTGTGGGCGCTGGAGCGCGCGCATGTGCATCGCGGGCTGTATCACGTGCTCGGCGGCACGTTGTCGGCCTTGGCTGGGCAGGGGCCGGAGGATCTTAATCTGGGCCCGCTGTTGGCTCGGCTTGAAGAGGGGGGTGTGCGCGAGGTCATCCTGGCGCTGGGCGCCACGGTGGACGGCGCGACCACGGCGCATTGGCTGGTGGACCGGCTGCGGCCGTTCGACGTGGCGATCACCCGGGTGGCACAGGGCGTGCCGATGGGGGGAGCGCTGGACGTTCTGGATGACGGCACGCTGGCCGCCGCGCTGCGGGCCAGACGCTAAAGTTTACCGACAGGCGGCGCCGTCGCGCTCTCGATATGAATCTGGCTGAGTGTGTGTCGATCCCGGTCAACACGCCGAACAACATCGCTGACGTGCTGTCGGTCAATCCAGGCGTGACGTTCGTGCCGGAGCCGGCGGGCGCCGCCGGTCTGGCGGTGGCGATGCTCAGAGAACCTTCGGCATCAGGCATTGCCGAAGTTCGAGCATCATCCCACCAACCGGAATCATCCAACCAGATAAAGATGCTCGATAAAATATAGACCTTGAGATTTTCTCCGATTCCTATCGATCGGAAAAAGCTCTAGGCAGTCCGCCTCCCGACCCAAACGGGCCGGGAGACGATCAGGTTAGCGCTCTTCTTCGCCGGTCTCGACTTCAACTTCGACTTCGGCGATCGCATCGGCGCCGTCTTCGAGGTCGGAGGTATCCTCGAGGACATCCTCCTCGACCTCCTCGGCGTCGGCATCGGCATCGGCATCGGCATCGGTCTCCACATCCGGATCCTCGATCCCCGGCACCGGCAACACCTTGGCGCGGCGCTTTTCTTCTAGCACGTTGCCGCCGGAGCGGCGCACGCGGGGCTGCTCGGGCGGCTGCTCGGTGCCGCATTTCGGGCAGATCGCAGGCGTTTTTGTCAGGTCGTAGAATTTCGCGCCGCAAGAGACGCACACGCGCTTGGTGCCAAGTTCGGGCTTCGCCATCGATTGCCTCACGTTGAATGGGTGGGAACGGCCTACCGCGCGCCATGGAGCGCACCCTGGGCCGCGATATGTCGGTCAAGGGCGCGCCCCATGCCATCGAAGTTCGCAACTGTCAAACATAGAAGCTGCGTGGTAGGCGTCGCGGCATGCAACATTTTGCTCCTCGGCCGCTGATCGCGGCCCGTCCGTCCGGCCCCCTGGTCACCTCGCATGCCTCCGGTCTGCGGGTGCCTGGCGACAAATCGATCAGCCATCGCGCACTGATGTTCGGCGCGCTGGCCGTTGGCGAAACCCGGATCACTGGGCTGCTCGAAGGGGAAGACGTGCTGCGCACCGCGGCCGCGATGCGGGCTCTGGGCGCGGAGGTGGTGCGTGACGGCGAGATCTGGCGGGTGGCCGGCCGCGGCGTCGGCGGCCTGGTGGAGCCGGCGGATGTGCTGGACATGGGCAATTCCGGCACCGCCGCCCGCCTGTTGTCGGGCGTGCTGGCGAGCCATCCGTTCTTTTCGGTGATGACCGGCGATGCAAGCCTGCGGTCGCGGCCGATGCGCCGGGTGACGGCGCCGTTGGCCGCCTGCGGCGCGCGGTTCACGTCCCGCGAGGGCGGCCGCCTGCCTCTGGCGATCGAGGGCGCCCGCGATGCGCTGCCGTTGGACACCACGACGTCGGTGCCTTCGGCACAGGTGAAGTCGGCGCTGCTGCTGTGTGGCCTCAATGCGCCCGGGCTGACCCGCGTGGTGGAACGCGAGGCGACGCGGGATCACACCGAGAACATGCTGCGGCATTTTGGCGCCGAGGTGACAGTGGAGGCTGATGGTGCGTCGCGCATCATCCTGATGCGCGGCCAGCCGGAGTTGATGGCGGCGGATGTGGTGGTGCCGGGCGATCCGTCGTCCGCGGCGTTTCCGATCGTGGCGGCGCTGCTGGTGCCGGGATCACGCGTGGTTATTCTGGGGGTGGGGCTGAACGTCCTGCGCACCGGGCTGTTCACCACGTTGCGCGAGATGGGCGCGCGGCTCGCCATCGAGAACCCGCGCATCGAGGGCGGCGAGGAGGTTGGCGACATCTTGGCCGAATACACCGAACTGACGGCGGTGGACGTGCCACCGGAGCGGGCGCCGAGCATGATCGACGAATATCCGGTGCTGGCGGTGGCCGCCGCCTCGGCGCGCGGCGTGACCCGGATGCGCGGGCTGGGCGAATTGCGGGTGAAGGAGAGCGACCGCTTGGCCGCCACCGCCGCGTTGCTGCAGGTGAACGGTATTCGCGTGGAGATCGAGGGCGACGATTTGCTGGTATGGGGCGACGGCTCCGCGCCCCAGGGTGGCGGGCGGGTGGCGACACATATGGATCACCGCCTCGCGATGAGCGCGCTGATGCTGGGCCTGTCCACCGCAAGCCCTGTCGCCATCGACGATGCCAGTTTCATCGACACCAGCTTCCCCGGCTTCGTGTCGTTGATGAACGGCACCATCGGCAATGGCGGTAGCGACGCGCTGCGGACGGCCTGAGTGATCATCGCGATCGACGGCCCGGCGGCGGCGGGTAAGGGCACATTGGCGCGCCGGCTGGCGGCGCATTTTAATCTGCCGTTTCTAGATACGGGTCTGCTGTATCGTGCCACCGGGCGACGCGTGCTAGATCTCGGCGGCGACCCTTCTGATCCGGCGGTTGCCGAGGCTGCGGCGCGGGCGCTTTTGGCCGATGATACGCAACGTGCCGATTTGCGCGGCCCGGCGGCGGATCTCGCGGCAAGCCTGGTGGCCGGCATCGCTGGCGTGCGCGCCACCTTGCTGGAGTTCCAGCGCGGCTTCGGGCGCAGCCACGGTGCAGTGCTGGATGGGCGCGACATTGGGACCGTGATCTTTCCCGATGCCGAGGTAAAGCTCTACGTTACCGCCAGCGTCGAGGCACGCGGCTTTCGCCGGTGGCGTGAGTTGGAGGCGCGCGGCGTGGCGGCGGATCTTGCCACTGTCACGTCGGAGATCCGTACCCGTGACGCTGCTGACGAAGCGCGCAGCACGGCGCCCTTGGTGGCCGCTGAGGACGCGATGACGATCGACACCACGGAATTGGATGCGGATTCGGTGTTTAGGCTGGCGCTTGAGATGATCGGGGCGCGGCTGGCGGGTCACGACACGTGATATAGGTGCTTGATGGTCATGGACACGAAGAAGACGATTTGTTCCGAAACATGGATCGATCCTGACGAGATCTCGCCTCTGGTGGCGGAGTTCCTCGAGCGTGCCACGGGCTTGGCCAAGGGTCCGGTGTCACTGCGTCTGGCCCCCGATCTTGTGTCCAAGTTGCGCGCACCTGGTCCTGGATGGCAGGGCAAGGCGGCCGAGGCGAGCATTCGTAGACTGGGGAACGCCCGACGTTTTCACTTAACGCGCTGGGGTGTGTCGGGCACAGGCTGACCTACGCGACGGAGTATGAAAAGCGCCTGTTCGCCAAAAATATTCGCCAACCCCGAAAACCGCCGCCAAGGCGATTTACGCCCAGCCTCGTCGATGGCCAGCCAGCGCTCCACCGCATACCCCTCTTCGGCACAGAGCATGAAGAAATCCCTTATCGTGCATGGGTGAATATTCGGCGTCTCATGCCACGGCCTGGCCCACACCGACGTCATCGGCATGCGTCCGCTCCACAGCAACTGCCAGCGCACCTGCCAATGGCCGAAATTCGGGAAGCTGACGATGGCGCGCTCGCTGATGCGCAGCATCTGGCGCAGCACCTCGCGCGGCTTTTCCACGGCCTGGAGCGTGCGGCTGAGCACCACGTAGTCGAACGCGCGATCGGGATAGTGCGAAAGATCGCTGTCGGCGTCGCCATGCATCACGGGCAGGCCACGTGCCACGGTGCGCGTTACCTCGGCCATGTCGATCTCGATGCCGCGGGCGTCGCAGCCGCGGGTGCGGGTCAGCTCGTCGATCAGCGCGCCGTCGGAGCAGCCGATGTCCAGCACGCGGGTACCTGGTTCGATCATGTCGGCGATCAGCCGCAGATCCAGGCGCATGTTCTTCGCCACGAAGCGAACCGGGGCGTTCATGCGTCAAGCCCCGCATGCACGGCGCAGCCTGTCAGGAAGCCAGCCACGATGCTGCGAAGATCCGGTTCATCGAGCAAAAAGGCGTCGTGGCCTTTGTCCGATTCCACTTCGACAAAACTTACATTGGCCGCCGCCCGGTTCAGCGCCCGCGCCACGGCGCGGCTTTCATCGGTGGGGAACAGCCAGTCCGACGAGAAGCTAACGATGCAAAAGCGCGTGCGCGTGCCCGCGAAGGCCGCAGGCAGATCGCCGTCATGCTCCGCGGCGATATCGAAATAATCCATCGCGCGGGTGATGGTGAGGTAGGAATTGGCGTCGAACCGCCGCACGAAGGTGCTGCCCTGGTGCTGCAGGTAACTCTCCACCTGGAACATGTCGCCGAACAGCGTCAAAGGCGCGGCGTTGCTGGCCACACCTTGCAGCTTGCGGCCGAATTTGCGGCTGAGCGCCTTCTCGCTCAGATAGGTGATGTGAGCCACCATGCGCGCCACGCCCAGGCCGCCGGACGGAAACCGCCCGGTGGTATAGTATTGCCCGCCCGCATAGTCCGGATCGGTGAAGATCGCCTGTCGCCCCACCTCGTTGAAGGCGATGTTCTGCGCCGAGTGATACGCCGCCGTTGCGATCGGTACCGCGGCGAACACGCTGTGCGGATAGGTGGCGGCCCATTCCAGCACCTGCATGCCACCCATCGAGCCGCCGATCACGGCGAACAGCCGGGCGATGCCGAGATGGTCGATCAGCCGCTTCTGCGCCCGCACCATGTCGCGGATGGTGATCGGCGGGAAATCCGGACCCCACGGCGCCTCACCGGGTGCGCGCGGATCCTGCGGCCCGGTCGAGCCCATGCAGCCGCCGAGCACATTGGCGCAGATCACAAAATAGCGCTCCGTATCCACCGGCTTGCCCGGCCCCACCATCTCGTCCCACCACGGCCCGCGGCCCGTCACAGGGTGCCGCTCGCCAACATATTGATCGCCGGTCAGCGCATGGCAGATGAGAATAGCGTTGGAATGCAGGGCGTTCAGCGCGCCGTAGGTGCGATACGCCACCGTCAGATTGGGTAGCTGCACGCCGCAATCCAGCATCAGCCCGTCGGCAAAGCTGGCGGATTGATGGGTGATCTCGGGAGGGTCGGCCTGATCCATCGATGCGTCCTAAGCCGTGCAAGGCCCTGCCTGCAACCATATCCGGCGCTTTGCAGAAACGCGGGCATCCGCTATTGCGAATTCTCCCCTTTCGAACGTACCAATGTCCAGCACGATCCCCACACTTGCGACCCCGCTCGAAACACCTCCCGACACGCTCGCGAGCCTGCGCGCGGAGCTGGATCGGCTGGACGACGCGGTTCACGATCTGCTGATGGAGCGTGCGCTGGTGGTGGGCCGCATCGCCGCCCTGGTTGCCAAGGGCAAGGTGCCGATGCGCCCGGGCCGCGAGGCCGATATCATCCGCCGTCTTGTGCGCCGCCATGCTGGCGAGCTGCCCAAGCGTGTGCTGCCACGGATCTGGCGAGAGCTGTTCGCGGCTACCACCTCGATGCAGGGTCCTTACGCGATCACCGTCTGTGAGATGCAGGGGACGAATGGCACCGAGGCCAACGCCGGCGGCTATGTGGCGCTGGCGCGCGAGCATTTCGGCGCCGCCACTGCGTTGCGCATGCATCGCTCACCGACCCAGGCGATCGGCGAGGTCAGCGTCGGCTCGGCCACCGCCGCCGTGCTCCCGATGCCGTCCGAGGAAGACACAGACCGAAACGCCTGGTGGACTTCGCTGTTGCAACGGGACACGCCGCGCATCCATGTGGTGGCAAGGCTGCCGTTCTGGTCGCCCCGCGTCGAGGGCGCGCCGCAGGTGCGCGCGCTGGTGGTGTCCGCCGCTGCGCCGGACCGAAGCGCGCATGACCACAGCCTTGTGGGCCTAGAACTCCCGCACGATGTAAGCCGTGCCCGTCTGGCGACCATGGTAGCCGAGGCCGGCTTCACTGCCAGCGGCATCCTGCTGCGCCGCGACCCGCAGGACCCCAACGCGGTGGCACTGGTGGACCTGGGCGGTTTCGTGACCGACGACGACCCCAGACTTGCGCGCCTGGGCGCGCTGCGCCCGCCGGTGGTGCTGGGTGCCTACGCAATGCCGATCGATGGAGAGACCGCATGAACGAGATGCCCCGTAACACGGTGCCCACGCCGCGCGGCGAGGTGATGTCGATCCATGCCTATATCGGCGGCGAGGCCAAGATCCCTGGCGTCAACCGGATCATCAAGCTGTCGGCCAACGAAGGCGCATTCGGGCCGCCGAAATCGGCGCAGGACGCCTATCTGCGTGTCGCAGCCGATATCCATCGATACCCCGATGGCAGCTCGATCGAACTGCGCCGGGCCATCGGCGTCCGCTTCGGACTCGATTCGGAGCGGATCGTGTGCGGCACCGGGTCGGACGAGCTGATCCAGCACATCTGCCACATCTACGCCGGACGCGGGACCGACATCCTGATGAGCGCGCATGGCTTCTCCATGTACGACATCGCCGGAACCTATGCCGGGGCGCGCGTAATCAAGGTGGCGGAGCGCGATCTCGTCTGCGACGTCGATGCCATGATCGCCGCCGTCACGCCCGAGACGAGGCTGGTGTTCATCGCCAACCCCAACAACCCGACCGGCAGCTTGCTTGTACAATCCGAAGTCGAGCGCCTACGCGCGGGCCTGCCTTCCGACGTGCTACTGGTGCTGGACGCCGCCTATGCCGAATACGTCACCGACGCCGATTACGACGCCGGCGCGCGGCTGGTCGATGCCGGTGAGAACACTGTCATGCTGCGCACTTTCAGCAAGGTGTTTGGGCTCGGCGGCATGCGGGTGGGCTGGGGCTATGGGCCGCCGGCGGTGATCGACGCCATCAATCGGGTGCGCGGCGTGTTCAACGTGAACATCGCTGCCCAGGCCGCAGCCGAGGCGGCATTGGCCGAACCCGGCTGGGTGGAGGCGAGCGTCGCCCATAATACGCAATGGCGCGGCTGGCTGGTGGCGGCCTTGAACGACGCGGGCATTCCTACCCATCCCAGCGTCTGTAACTTCTTCCTGGCCGATTTTGGCGACGCCGCCATCGCTAACGCTGCCAACGCGCATCTGAAGTCACGCGGCATCATCATCCGCGGCATGGGCAGTTACAATCTCGGCCACACCCTGCGCATCACCGTGGGTACCGAGGAAGAATGCCGGATGGTGGCGTCGGCGCTTGGCGACTTCATGCGGCGGGATCAGACCCAGGATGCCTGACATCGAAGCTGCCCAGCCGATGTTCAAGCGTCCCGTATTCAAGCGGTTGGCGCTGATCGGCATCGGCCTCATTGGTAGCTCCGTCGCCCGCATCGCCATGCAGAATGGCAATATTGCCGGCGAGGTGGTGGCAAACGCCCGCACCCAGGCCACGCTGGACCGTGTAATGGAGTTGGGCATCGCCCACCGCGTGGAGCTAGACCCGGCCAAGGCCGTGGAGGGCGCGGATTGCGTCATGCTGTGCGCCCCGGTCGGCGCCTACGCGGCACTGGCGGAGGCCATCGCGCCGTATCTGGCGCCAGGCGCAATCGTCACCGATGTCGGCTCCACAAAACAGTCGGTGATCCGCGACGTGGGGCCGCTGATGCCAGCGGGCACGCATTTTGTGCCAGGCCATCCTATGGCAGGCACCGAGTATTCCGGACCTGACGCGGGGTTTCTGACGCTGTTCGACGGCCGCTGGTGCCTGCTGACTCCGCCTGTCGGCACCGATGAGATTGCCGTTGCGAAGGTCTCGGAGTTGTGGCGCCGCTGCGGCTCGATGATCGAGATCATGGAGCCGGCGCATCACGACAAGGTGGTGGCTATCGTCTCCCACCTTCCGCACCTGCTCGCCTTCACGATCTGTGGCACCGCCGACGACCTGGAAGACGAAAGCCGCCAGCAGGTGCTGAAATTCGCCGCTGCCGGATTCCGCGACTTCACCCGCATCGCGGCGTCCGATCCGGTAATGTGGCGCGACGTATTCCTCAACAACCGCGAGGCGCTGCTGGAGATGCTGGCCCGATTCACCGAGGATGCCCAGGCGATGGGCCGCGCGGTGCGCTGGGGCGATGGCGATTATATTTCGGATAAAATCATCCGGGGCCGGGCCATCCGCAAAAGCCTCATCGAACTGAAGCAGGCCTGAGTTTCATGTGGCGGGATCGGCGGGCCTGGATCATGGCCGCTCTGGGCTTCGCCTCTGGCCTGCCACTGATGCTGACGCTCACCACCCTGCGCCAATGGCTGGTGGAGCGCGGCACGCCTGTGGCGGTGATCGGGCTGACCGCCAATATCGGTTTGGCCTATACGTTCAAGTTCCTGTGGTCCCCGATGCTGGACCACGTGCCCGCGCCTTTCGGCCTGCACCGCTTCGGTCGCAGGCGTGGCTGGATGCTACTGACCCAGCCCTTCCTTGTGCTGGCGATCGTTGCCATGGCCTCCAGCGAAACGCCGATCCAGGCGATTGCGGCGGCAGGATTCATCGCGTTCTTCTCGGCCACGCTTGACATCGCCATCGACGCCTGGCGCATCGAGACCTTCAGCCGCGACCAGCAAGGCCTGGCGACGGCGATCTACGTCTGGGGCTACCGGATCGCAATGCTGGTCGCGAGCGGCGGCGTGCTGGCGATGGCCGGGCCAATCGGCTGGCAAGGCGCCATCCTGCTGATCGCGATGCTGGCGTTGGCCTGCATGTTTGCAACATTGGTCGCAGCTGAGCCGATCCTTCCCGTGCAGGCCACGCGTCGGCCTGGTGGCGTGCTGACGCGGGCGCGCGCCGCGGTGCTGGACCCGCTGCGCGAGTTTCTCAGCCGGCCGGGCGGTTGGGTCGTGCTGGCTTTCGTCATGCTATTCAACCTCGGCGAGGCGATGGCCGGGGTAATGCTGACGCCGCTGTATCGTGCGCTGGGATTCTCCCGCGATATCGTGGCCGGCACGTCGCTGTTCTCGCTGGCAGGCACGTTGGCCGGGATCGCCGCCGGCGGCTGGGCGGTCGCCCGCATCGGCCTGTCCCGCGCGCTGATCACCACCGGCATCGCACAAACGGTCGCGATGGGGATGTATGTGGTGCTGGCCGGCCATCCTGGCGACGTGAACCTGCTGTATGCCACTGTGCTGCTGGAAGCGTTCGTACAGGGCGTGGCGACAGCATCGTTCCTGGCCTATCTTTCCGGCCTGTGTTCCGTCGCGTTCACCGCCACGCAATACGCCCTATTGTCGTCCGTCGCCGTGGTGGGCTCGCACACCATCGGCGGCTTCTCCGGCTATCTCGCAGCGGTGGTCGGCTTCCGGGCCTTCTATGGTATGGCCATGCTGTGCGCCGTGCCGGCCATGATCCTCATGGTATTGATCATCAAACGTTTCCCCCAGACTGGAGCAAGCTGATGGACTCGCTGAAACCCATCCAGAAATACGAAGGCATGGTCGATCCCCAGCAGCGCCCGCGCTACACTGGCATCGCCTCGTTCTTCCGCGCCCCGCATACCGAGGATCTCACCGACGTCGATGTTGGCCTGATCGGCGTGCCCTATGACGGCGGCGTGACGCATCGCAGCGGCGCGCGGCACGGGCCGAAGGCGGTGCGCGATCAATCGAGCATGTTGCGCCGGTTCCATGCCACCTCCGGCTTCAATCCGTTCGAGGCCGCCCGCGTGCGCGATCTTGGCGATTGCTGGATCGAATTCCCCTACGCACTGGAAGGCGCGCTCGAAGAAATCGAGACGTTCTACAAGAAGATCGTGGCCGCCGGCGTCACCCCCGTCTCTTGCGGCGGCGACCACTCGATCTCCTATCCGATCCTCAAGGCGGTGGGCCGGGACGGCCCGGTCGGCATGATCCATATCGACGCCCATTGCGACACCGGCGACGACTATCTCGGCAGCCGCTTCCACCACGGCGCCCCGTTTCGCCGTGCCGTGGAGGCGGGCGTGCTGGACCCGAAGCGCACCATCCAGATCGGCATCCGCGGCACCAAGATGGCGCTCGATCACTGGGGCTTCTCGGAAACCTCAGGCATGCGCGTGCTGGACATGGACGAGTTCCAGGACAAAGGCTGGGCCTACGCCGTGGAGGAGGCCCGCCGCGTGGTGGGTGATGGACCCGTCTATCTCTCCTACGACATCGACAGCCTGGACCCCGCCGAAGCCCCCGGCACCGGCACCCCCGAAGCCGGCGGCATCCGCGCCATCGAAGCCCTCCGCCTGCTGCGTGGCCTCAGTGGCCTGGACTTCGTCGGCGGCGACCTGGTGGAGGTTGCGCCATCCTGGGACAACGGCACCATCACCAGCTTCAACGGCGCCACGATCCTGTTCGAGATACTGTGCCTAGTAACGGACGCGCGGGTCAGACGCGGGTCTGGCGCATGATGGGAAACACTTTAACGGCTGTTACAAACTCGCGTATTATCGCACTCCTGCGCCGGCCGGCCAGTGTCGACGTTACGATATCCATACTCTTTATTCTATTCATCGGGCGGACTCAAGTTTGGTAGCGAACACCCCCGGCTGTCCTGATAGTTTAGGATGGTTGGATGGCAGTTCCGAGACGCAGGCTGACGGTCATTGACCGCACGAT
>JAYTHH010000308.1:0-3834 GCA_043732745.1 Rhodospirillales bacterium | reverse complement strand
CCAGGTGTCCAGTTGGAGCGGCACGCCGTTCGCCAGGCGTTCTGCGCGGGTGCGGGCCTCTTTTTCACCTGGCACCAGAACCTCCACGCCCGGCTCGGCGGGGCGCGAGGCCTTCACGTAGCGGGCGTATTCCGCCGCCTTCAACGCAAAATCGGACGCGCCGAAATGTCTTGGGTCCAGATAGATCGAGAACATGCCGTTGGTGATGCGGCCGCGCTTGCCGCCGGGGATAGGGCCGGAGGTTTCGCCGCCGGTGAGCACGCCGGCCAGGATTTCGCACATGAAGGCGATGCCGGAGCCCTTGTGGTCGCCGAACGCCCGCAAGGCGCCCTCTCCGTTGGCGGGGTCGCGCGGGGCGTTGACGGTGAGCTTGCCGTAAAGCGTCTCGGGGTCGGACGAATATGTGCCATCCGGCCTGATCAATGCCCCGTCCGGGAGGGCCTTGCCGCCGTTGGAGGCAACGAGAACCTTGCCCTCGGCGACCAGCGAGGTGGCGAAATCGAGCAAAAGCATGGGCTCGTCGCCGGCGGCTGGTACGCCGACGCACATCGGGTTGGTGGAGAAACGCCGATCCACGCCGCCATAGGGGGCGACCAGCTCGCCCTGGGAGACGTTGACGAAGTGGATCGAAACCAGCCCTTGTGCCGCCGCGCGCTCGGCCCAGTCGCCGATGCGGCCGATATGGCCGGAGTGGCGAAGTGCGATGATGGACATGCCGGAGGCGAGCGCCTTGTCGATGCCAAGATCGACCGCGAGTGGGCCGATGGTCTGGCCGAAGCCGTAATTGCCGTCCACCACGGCATGGGTGGCGCTTTCGGTGACGATGGTGAGGCTTTGGCCGGGCACCACCTTGCCCTCGGACAGCCACTGGATGTAGCGCGGCGTGCGGATGACGCCGTGGCTGTCATGGCCGGTGAGGTTGGCGCCGAGCAGGTGATAGGCGATCTGGCCGGCTTCTTCGGGGCCGCAGCCCGCCGTGGTAAAAATGGCCGTGATGAAACTCTGCAGTTTGTCGGCTGCGATCAGATGTGTGGGAAGGTTGGCCATCAGACCACGCGCCCGCTGTCGTTCTCGATGAGGTGCATCTGGTTCATGTCGGCGGCAAGCGTCATCATCTGGCCGGGCTCGCACGACGTCGCCGGATCGACGCGGGCGCAGACGGGGGCGCCGCGCCCACCTTCAACGTTATCGAAGAAATGCACCATCGTCTCCATGCCCATCGGCTCGATGACATCGACCAGCGCGTCGAGCAGCACCACGCCGGGCTTTTCCACGTCACGCGTTTCCGTGAGGTGCTCGGGGCGCAGGCCAAGGGTCATTTCGTGGCCGGTGAAGGGCTTGTAGCGTTCGACGCGGGCGGGCGGCACGGGCAATTTCACGCCGGACGAAAGCTGCACTTTCAGGCCGTTGTCGTCCATTACGCGAACCGGAAGAAAATTCATCGAGGGCGAGCCGATGAAGCCGGCCACGAAGCGAGTGGCGGGATGGTGGTAGAGTTCCTGCGGCGGGCCGACCTGCTCGATGCGGCCGTGGTTCATCACCACCACGCGGTCGGCCAGGGTCATCGCCTCGATCTGGTCATGGGTGACGTAGACGGTCGTGGTGCGGACGGTCTGGTGGACCTTCTTGATCTCGGTGCGCATCTGGACGCGCAGTTTGGCGTCGAGGTTGGAGAGTGGTTCGTCGAACAGGAACACGCGGGGGTGACGGACGATGGCGCGGCCCATGGCAACGCGCTGGCGTTGGCCGCCGGAGAGAGCTTTCGGCTTGCGTTGCAGGAGCGGTTCGATGTCGAGGATGCGGGCGGCTTCGTCGACGCGGGTTTTGATGTCGGCCTTGGAGTATTTCCGCAGTTTGAGGCCGAAGGCCATGTTGTCGAACACGGTCATGTGCGGATAGAGCGCGTAGTTCTGGAACACCATGGCGATGTCGCGGTCCCGCGGCGGCATGTCGTTGACCATGTCGCCGCCGATCCAGATCTCGCCGGAGGTGATCTCCTCCAGGCCCGCGATCATGCGCAGGGTGGTGGATTTGCCGCAGCCGGAGGGGCCGACGAGGACGACGAATTCCTCGTCCTTGATTTCCAGGTCGATGCCATGCACGGCCTGGTAGGTCTCGTACGATTTCACGACTTTTCGGACCGAAACCTGTGCCATCTGCGTCCTTATCCCTTGTCCGCGCTTCTGTGCGCGATATCATCAGGGTGCAGTTTGCGGGAAGGCGACGTGTTGCGCCAGGGGCTGTGTGGCGTGCGCGCACGCGGCGTGGGGTATTTTGGGCCGGTGTCTGCTGGTATTCTCCGCATATGGCGGGCGCAGACGTTATTAAGAATGGCTAATTCGAGTTATTTATATTGACACTCCATCGGTTTTCCGGCAAGGCATTGGGAATGATATGCATTTTGTCCCTTCCTTTGCCAGAGCGCTTTGCGCTGATCCTGACCGGGGTTTGCCGGCTGCTGTTCGGGCGTACGGGGGCCGACCGTACTGCGATGCCGGTGCTGATGGTGCTGGAAACGCGTCTGCAGCGGATGATATCTCGGTTCGCCAGGATTCTGGCACGCACGGTGGATGTCAGGCGCGGGATGCGCGTTGGTGGTGATGCGTGTGACTCTGGCGAGGCTGTGATCTCTCGGGGACAGGCGAAGATGCCTGCGGTTGAGGGGGTTCGGCTGCCTTCTGGGTTTGATTGGTTGCGGGGGATGATGCCGGACCAGACGGCATATCGGTCGGAGTTCAACGCTCAGGCGGATCGGCTGGCGACGATGCTTGCCGATCCTGCGATGGTGGCTTTGATCGTGGCGCGGCCTTCGCTTCGGCGCCTGCTGCGGCCGTTGTGTCGGGCGATGGGGATCCGGCCGGCGGTGGCGTTGGGGGTTGCGGGTTCGGTGCGGCAGCGTGTGCGGCCGGATCGGGAGGGGGCGGGACTGCGGCCGCCATCGCGGGCGGAGGTGATGCGGGAGATCCGGTATGAGCGGCCGGGCACAGTTTCGTATTTTCGACCGCGTCGGATACGCGGCGCGTAGAGGCACGTCCAAATTGTTCCGGGTACACAATGAGTGTGGCTTTTCGAGACTAGGAATTTATCGCTTAATGGTGCCGAAACGTCGGCTACCGACCCAAGTCGGTCATAGATCGGCACCAGCGGTAACCTCGGAAGCCGACGCTTCTTAAAGTGGTCGAAGTCTGCTCTTCGTTTCGCTCCGTTCAATCATTGCTGATAGCTAATATTCGGGAAGGTGACATGGCAAGGGGGGCGGCTCGGCTGCTGAAACTGAGATGAAGCTCACGGTCCGATTTTGGAAGCCAAAGATGTTCAATTCCAGATAAAATTAGCTAACCAAGAAAAACTGAGTATGCTGATTTCAGAGTTTGCGGGCTCAGGAGGTTACTCGTACACCCATTCGATAGTTGCAAGTTTTCCGAAGAAGGCGGACTTCAACGATTTACAAATTAGAGAATTTTTTAATATTAAAGAGAATAACTCTCAAATTGGTGATATCGAAAATGACTGAGATATCGCAGCTTTCTTCGGTCCAATCAGCGAAAGATATGCGGAGATAACCATAGCCGACGATCCAGCCCAGCCCTCTTACGTGCGCATTGCCTGTTCCATTTGCGATTTGAGTTCGAGGTCTAAATATATGCTGGAGAATTCAAGTCATGCCGATATTCAGATCGGGAGCTCACCGCAGATAACTATCGTTCCATGAAATCGCAGATGTTATCCCAGCGTCGCCCTAGGCGCAATTATACTTTTCTGTGGATAAGTGGGTCGGCGATGAGGTTGAAGGGCATAAATCCCGGCCTCCTGACCGCCCTGGACCAACCGAGA
>JAYTHH010000307.1:0-3860 GCA_043732745.1 Rhodospirillales bacterium | reverse complement strand
CATGGCGTCCACCATGACGGGGGCGCCGTCCAGAATGCTGGCGGCGAAGGCGTCGTGTTCGGCTTCCAGCGAATCGTGGTCCTTCCAGGTGATCTCCTCCATCCGGCCGCCATTGGTGCCGGGGATCGGGAAGCCGCGCTCGCGGCCGATCATCATCAGCTTGCGGGCGGAGAAATCGACGGACATGTAGCCCTCCTGGCTGAACAACCGCATTTTTCGCTCTGTTTTCAGCGAGATCCGGCTGGCGGTGATGGTGGCCACGCAGCCGTTCTCGAATCGGACGCGGGCGTTGGCGATGTCCTCATGTGCGCTGGCGACCGGGGCGCCGACGGCGTCGACCGAGGCGATTGGGCTATCGACCAAGGACAGCACGAAATCAAGGTCGTGGATCATCAGGTCGAGGATGACTGACACGTCGGTGCCGCGCGGCTTGAAGGGGGCGATGCGGACGCAATCGATATAAAGCGGGCGCTGCATGCGGGCGCTGATGGCCTTGTGTTCGGCGGAGTAGCGTAGAAGGTGGCCGACCTGCAGGACGAGGTTGCGTTCGGCGGCGAGCGCGGCCAGGCCGTCGGCTTCCTTCAGCGTGGCGGCGATCGGCTTTTCGACCAGGACGTGGCGGCCGGCGCGCAAGGCGGCACCGGCGAGGGCGAAATGGGCTTCGGCGGGGGCCGCCACCACGATGGCGTCGCAGGCGGCGAGCAGCGCATCGAATCCCATCGGTGCGGCGCCTGCTTCACGGGCTACCAGGGCGGCCCTGGCGGGTTCCAGATCATACACGCCCACCAGGTCCGCGCGCTTGGACGATGCCACTTTTAGCGCGTGGAACCGGCCGAAATGCCCGGCCCCAGCTATGCCGATGCGCAATTTTGTCATTTCATGCTCCACGCCCACTCTGCCGATAGCAGCCGGGGAAGGTTGCGCCAATGCGGGGTTGTCGTCATTAAGGCGCGTTCGACCCGCCACCTTGCCCGATACTCGGAGCCTCCGCGTTCGCATGATGTATTTCAGCCGCCTCAAGACCGCCCTGGTGCTCGGAGCCTGCCTGCTTGGCGTGCTGCTGTGCATTCCCAATCTGATGCCCGCGCCGGTGGGCTGGCTGCCTTGGCGCGGCATTCATCTTGGACTGGATCTGCGCGGCGGCAGCTATCTGCTGCTGGAAGTGGACATGGCCACGGTGCTGCGCGAGCGGCTGGCCTCGTTGGCGGACGCCGCGCGCGAGCCGCTGCGGCCGACGCCGTTGGCACGGCCGATCACCACGCAGCCGCAGCAGAACCGGCTTTTGGTTGAAGTGCGCGATCCCGCGCAGCGGGATGCGGCGCTGGCGGCGTTGAAGCCGTTGTCGTCGGCGACCGCCAGCAACCGGCCGGATCTGGAATTTACCACCGAGGGCGACCGGGGGATCTTGATCACCCTGTCGCCTGAGGCGTTGAAGGAACGCGCGAAATCGGCGGTGGAGCAGTCCATCGAGATCGTGCGCCGGCGTATCGATGAGACCGGCGTGGTGGATCCGTTGATCTCGCGCCAGGGCGAGAGCCGGATCATCGTGCAGCTGCCTGGCGTGGAAGATCCGAACCGGATCAAGCAGTTGCTTGGCAAGACGGCGCGGATGACGTTTCGCCTGACCGACGAGAACGCCAACACCTCGGCCGCCGTGGCGCCGCCAGGGGTGGATTTCCTGCCTATGGAGAATTCGCCCAAGGAGAAGATCGCGGTGCGTCGCCGGGTTGAGGTGGACGGCGCGAACCTGACCGATGCGCGCGCCGGGCAGAACAGCCAGACCGGCGAATGGGTGGTGAACTTCACATTCGACAGCATCGGCACGCGGCGTTTCGCCGATATTTCGTCGAAGAACGTGGGGCACCCGTTTGCCATCGTGCTCGATGACAAGGTGATTTCGGCGCCGGTGATCCGCGAGGCCATCACCGGTGGGCGCGGCCAGATCTCGGGCCGGTTCGATGCACGGTCCGCCACGGAGCTTTCGGTGCTGTTGCGGGCCGGCGCGTTGCCGGCGCCTCTCACTGTGGTGGAGGAGCGCAGCGTGGGGCCGGAATTGGGGGCTGACAGCATTCGGGCGGGCGGCATCTCGCTACTGGTTGGGCTGTTGCTGGTCATGGCCTATATGGCGGTGTTTTACGGGCTGTTCGGCTGGTTCGCCAATATCGCCCTGATCGCCAACCTGATGCTGATGCTGGCCATTCTTTCGTTGTTCGAGGCAACGCTGACCTTGCCGGGCATGGCGGGCATCCTGCTGACCCTGGGCATGGCGGTGGACGCCAACATCCTGATCAATGAGCGCATCCGCGAGGAGTCGCTGAACGGCCGCACTCCCATCAACGCGATGGAAGTCGGCTTCAAGCGCGCTTTCTCCACCATCGTGGACAGCAACATGACGGCGTTTTTGGCACACGTGATGCTGTTCTTCTTCGGCGCCGGACCGGTGCGCGGCTTTGCCGTCACCATCACCGTGGGCATCGTGACCAGTATGTTCACCGCCACCATGGTGGCGCGCCTGTTCATGGTCCGTTGGTACGGTCGCCACCGCAACGCACCGCTGCCGGTTTGAGGCTTAGCCAATGTTCATGAAACCCGCCTTTCGACTCGTCCGTGACGGCACCAACTTTCACTTCATGCGCGGCCGCTTCGCAGGGCTCATCGTGTCGGCGGTGCTGTCGACCGCTTCGGTGATCCTGTTCTTCCATCCCGGCCTGAATTTGGGAATTGATTTCAAGGGCGGCATCGTGATGGAGGTGAAAACCCCCGCCGCTGCCGATATCGGGGCCATACGATCGGCGCTTTCGGCGGCCGGGTTGCATGAGCCGGGCGTGCAACGCTTTGGCGCGGAGGATCAGATCGCCATCCGGATGGAGGCGCAGCCGACCGAGGCCGCCACCCAGCAGGTCGTGACCGTGGTGCGCACCGCTTTGGACAAGGCGCAGCCGGGCAGCCGTATTCAGCGCACCGATGCGGTGGGGGCCTCGGTGTCGGCCGAATTGTTCCAGGACGGCATGCTGGCTTTGGGGCTCAGCCTGCTGATGATCCTTGTGTATATCTGGTTTCGGTTTGAGTGGCAGTTTGCCGTGGGTGCGGTGGTGACATTGGTGCTGGACGTGACCAAGGCCATCGGGTTTCTGGTGCTGACCCGGTTCGATTTCGACCTGGTGATGGTGGGCGCCATTCTGACGGTGATCGGCTTTTCGACCAACGACAAGGTGGTGGTCTATGACCGCATGCGCGAGAATTTGCGCAAGTACAAGTCGATGCCGCTGCGGGAGCTGATCGATCTTTCGATCAATGAGACGCTGAATAGGACGCTCGGTACGTCGATGACGCTGTTCCTGGCGAGCCTGCCTTTGGCGTTGTTTGGTGGCACCACTTTGTCGGGGTTTGCCTGGGTGATGCTGTTCGGCATCGTGGTGGGGACGTCGTCGTCCATCTTTATCGCAGCGCCGATCCTGCTATTCCTGGGGGAAAAGAAGTTGCGGCGCGAGGCACAGGCGCCGGCTCCGGAGAATGCGAAGCCAGCGCTGTAAGCAGCCGGCACATCTGCCCTGCTTCGAAATGGCCAACGCCCAAGGTCGTATCGATGAGATCGTTCAGGCGGTGCAGATTCTCACTCACTCGCCCCTGATCGGTGGCCCGGCCAGGGGCGGCAGTCGCGAACTGGTGATCGGACGGGGCTCGCACGGATACGTGGCGCTCTATCGTTTCGTGGCCAGCATAGACGCGGTCTTCGTCCTGGCGGCCCGCAGCCAACGTGACTAGAGTATCCGTCTTGGTCAAGCTCTGCTTGGGGTCCAATTTCGCTGGTCCCTGAGCAGCGCGTTTGCGAGCACGATGAGCTTTCGCATGACCGCGAC
>JAYTHH010000306.1:0-3960 GCA_043732745.1 Rhodospirillales bacterium | reverse complement strand
GATGGGCGGAGCGGTCGAGACGCGAATGTTCGGCCTCCAGCCCGGCGCGCAACGACAGGTTGCGGCAAAGCGTCTCCTGGATGTGTTCGGGAAACGGGCCTTCCAGCGGAACAGCCGCGCCACGTGCCGCCTGGATGGCTTCGGCCCGCGGCAGGGCGTCGGCGAGGAAGGTCTCGTAGTCGGCGAACACAGGCGCCACGTCGGCGGCCAGCATGCCGTGCTGGTAGCCGTCCATCAGCGCATCGTAGGGCGAAAGCCCGAGGGCCGGCGCCAGCGCATGGGACTGCTCTCGCACCAGCGCCATCAGGGTGGTGAGCTTCGGCGCCACAATGGCGAAATCGCCCTGCGCCCGCGCCACCCGCCACACCGTCTCGCAGGCGGACGACGCGCGCGCCAACGCTTCCACGAGATCGGCCGGCAGTGCGGTGGCGCGGGTATGGCCGTGTCGCAGCAGTTGGAGATTGGTCGCATCCCACGCGTCCACCGGCGGCGACGCCTCGGCCTCGGCGAGATCGGCTGCCACCATCGGCGCCGTTGCGAGACCGTGGGACAGGCCGGCGAGCACCGCGAACTGCTCGCCGCGCGCCTCGGCACCGCCCGGCGGCATCATGGCGCTGGCGTCCCAGCCGAGCATTGAAGACGCCTCGTTGAGGGTTGCGATGCGGGCGGCGCGGGCGGTGAGGCGGGCATAGGCGGTCATGTTATATCCTTGCGGGCGAGCGCGCGGCTGGCATAGAGGCCGAAGATGATCATCAGCGTGACCGCGAAGCCGAACCAGGTCAGCGCGTATTGCAGGTGATTGTCGGACGGGCGCGGCAGATTGCGCACCGGGTCGGGGAATACGCCGGCCGGGGCCTGTCCCACCGCCACCAGCACGAATGGTGCCACCTCTTGCAGCCCGAAGGCTGTGGCGATCGGGCCGGGGTCGAGTGTGTAGAACAGTCGTTTTTCAGGATCGTCCGTCGCCGAGAAGGTGCCGGCATGCTCGGCGGGTCGCACGAAGCCCTCGATCGCCCCGGTTGGTAGCACCAACGGGTCGCGGCGCTGCATTGGCACCCAGCCGAGATCGACCAGCACTGGATCGGCGTTAACGCGCTCCAGCGGCATGATGAGATGGGCGCCCAACGTGTCGCCGCGCACCTCGGCGCCATACAGCGCCTGGAGGTCGGTGCGCAGCCTCCCCTGCACGCTGACCTTTGCGAAGGGTTCGGGCGACGCAGGCATCGGCACCGCCGGAAGCCGTTCGGCCGAGTCGATGCGCGCCAGTAGATCGGCTTTCCATTCGCGCCGCTGCAACTGCCAGAAACCCAGGCCGAGTAGCACGACCAGCATCACCAGTGTGCTGACCGCCGGCACCAGAAGGTGCCGGATGGTGCTGACCGCCGGCACTTGCTGGTGCCGGATCATCCGGCACCGCCTGACATATGGCGATACTGCACCGCCACGAACGCCGCCTTCAGTGGCCGCATCATCAGAAGTGCCAGCGGCACCGTCACGATCGGCCACAGCACAGCATGCACCCACAAAGGCGGTTCCAGATGAAATTCGACCCAGAACGCCATGGCCACGACAATGGCGCCAAGCACCAGGATCACCAGCACGGCCGGGCCGTCGCCGGTGTCATGCGCCTGAAGATCGAGCCCGCAGACCGGGCAGAATGGGCGCACCGTGAGTAGACCCTGAAACAAAGCGCCCTTCCCACATCGCGGACAGCGACAGGAAAGGGCGGTTTGCAGAAGTGATGGCGTCATTTGGTCACCCGGTGGTGGCGGTCCCCTGACCAGCCACATAGATGGCGACGAACAGGAACAGCCAGACGACGTCCACGAAATGCCAGTACCAGGCTGCCGCCTCGAAACCAAAATGCTTCTCCGGGGTCATTTGGCCAGCGCTGGCGCGTGCCAGACACACCGCCAGGAAGATGGTGCCTACGATGACGTGAAAACCGTGAAACCCGGTGGCGAGGAAGAAGATCGACGGATAGACGCCGCCGCCAGCGAAGGCGAACGGCGCTTCCGAATACTCGATCGCCTGACAGGTGGTGAAGAGAAGGCCCAGGATGACCGTCAGCGCCAGCCCGCGGATCAGGTCACGGCGGTTGCCCTCGATCAGCGCGTGATGCGCCCAGGTGACGGTGCAGCCTGACAGTAGCAGCATCATGGTGTTCAGGAACGGCAGGCCAAACGGGTTGAACGTGGTGATGCCGGCCGGCGGCCAGGTCGGGTTGGCGGTGCCGAGCACATGTTCAGGGAACAGTGCAAAGTGAAAATAGGCCCAGAAGAAGCCGACGAAGAACATCACTTCGCTGGCGATGAACAGAGTCATGCCGTAGCGCAGGCCGATTCGGACGATGGCGGTGTGAACGCCTGGCATGCGGCTTTCGGCCAGCACGTCCCGCCACCACAGGAACATCGTGGACAATACCCCGGCCAGGCCGACGTACAGGTAGATGTAGGTGCCGAAATGCGCCGCCTGGACGATGCCGACCATCGTAACACCGGCGGAGGCAGCGCCCGTCAGCGGCCAGAGAGACGGATCAACGAGGTGATAGGGCTGCTTAAGCCCGGAGCTGATTGCACCATGTGACACGGCGTCGTGGGAATCGTTACTCATTCTGTCCTCGTGGTCAGGCCGGGCGGGCCAGGGTCGTCAGGCGTTGCGGCATAATCGCCAAAAACGCCACCGCTTCAAGCCGTATTGCAGCAAAGATTGACAGGGAAAGTAGCCCTACCGCGTCAGCTTCCCCACATGCGGCGCCACCTGGGCTGCCAGCGCCGTGCGGGCCACGTCATCGGCGGCGCGAAAAAAGGTGTAGCTGAGCGTGATCGTTTTAACATCGGCGGTGTTCGGATCGTCAGCGATCGCAGGGTCCACCCAAAAGCTCAAGGGAAAATCCATATCCTGACCCGAGACGAGCGTCTGCTCGTCGAAGCAGAAGCAGGCTGTCTTGTGGAAATATTTCCCCACTTTTTCCGGCGTCACGTTGTAGGTCGCCACTCCGGTAATGGCGCCAGCGGAATTGTTCCGAGCTGTGTAATAGGCCACCCGATCCTCACCCAGCGGCAAGGTCACCGACGCCTGCTCCGGCTTGAACATCCAGGGCAGATTGGGGTTGGTGTTTGCGTTGAAGCGCACCGTGATGGTCTTCGACGTTGCGCCAGGGGCAAGCTTGGCACTGGTATTGGGCGTGCCGGCATAGCCCGTGGCCGCGCAGAACGCGCGGTAGAGGGGCACGGCGGCGAACGCCATTCCCGTCATGCCGCCGATCACCGCCGCCAGACCTATCGCGAGGCCGGTGTTGCCGCGCCGGCTCATGCCAACCTCATTGCGGGAGGCCCATCTTGCCGGCCAGTTTCACCATGGCGATGGCGTAGAACAGCACAGCGATGGCCACAAGCGCCACCAGCATGGCGATGTTCCGACCACGACGCTTCCTCGCCAGCCGATCCGATTCCGCGCGCGACAGCGGGGGAAGATTGGCCATCACCTCACCAGCCAATCAACCACGACCGCGCCGAACAGCGCGAACAGGTAATAGATCGAATATTTGAACGTCGCCCTCGCCGGCGCGTCCTTGGTCAGGCTCACGCCGTGCTCGTCCTGCTTGTCAGTGGCGAGGCGCCAGACATGCCAGAAGAAGCCCAGGCCCAGGACCACGGCGGACACCAAATACACCAGTCCGCTGTATCCGAGGACATAGGGAAGCAGGGTGAAAGGCACCATGGCGAACGTATAGAATACCACCTGGCGGCGGGTTTCCTTGGCGCCGGACACGACGGGCAGCATCGGAACGCCGGCGCGCTCGTAATCGGAGTGTGCGAACAGCGACAGCGCCCAGAAATGCGGCGGCGTCCACAGGAAGATGATGCCGAACAAAAGCCAGGGCATCACGTCCAGCCCACCGGTGACAGCGGCCCAGCCGATCAATGGCGGGAATGCGCCGGCGGCGCCACCGATGAC
>JAYTHH010000305.1:0-12511 GCA_043732745.1 Rhodospirillales bacterium | reverse complement strand
TGCCAACGCGGCATCGCGCACCGCACGGATATCCCCGCCGGCACAGAACGCGCGATCCCCGGCGCCGGTGATCGCCACCAGATGCACCGTCGGATCGTCCCGCCAATCCTTCAAAGTCCGCCCGATCGCACGGATCATTTCAAGGTCGAGCGCATTGAGCGTCCGCGGACGGTTGAGCACGATCTGGCCCATCCGCCCGATTTTGCGGGATATCACGGAGGTTTCGGTGGCGGCGTCGGTCATCGGCGTCGTGGTCTCCCCAGTTTTCCCCAGATTAGCCGCATGCCGCGCCACCCCCAAATTGTTGCCCCCGATTCTTGCCCCGAATTCTTGCCCCGAATTCTTGCCGAGACACGCCGTGCAGTGGATAAGAGGCGATGCCCCAGGCCCACCCGACGCAGATGGCCCAAGACATGCGCCCGCCCGCCGCTTCACTGTCCCATGTCAGCACGCAGGCGCGGCCGGGCGAGCCGGCAATATCGGACGTGTCGCTCTCGCTGGCCCGCGGCGAGATCCTCGCATTGTTGGGCGTGGGCGCGGCCTCGCTCAGCGGCATCGGCACGGTGCTCCAACTGTTCGCAGGCTTTGGCCGCCCCGTCTCGGGCCAGCTCGCCTTGGGCGGCCGGATAATGAACGCCACGCCGCCGCATCGGCGGGGCCTGGGCGTGGTACTGCGCCGCCTGGCGCTGTTCCCGCATCTGGATGTGTCAGGCCATGCCATATTTTCGCCGGGCGTGTCGGCGGCCCAGGCCGACAGCGTCCTGCAACATCTCGATCTGCAGGCCTTTCGCCGCCGGCGCTGGCAGGATCTGTCCGCCGAGCAGCAGTTTCGCGTGGCCCTTGCCCGCGCCTTGGCGCCGGGCCCCAGGCTGCTGCTGCTGGAAGACCCGTTCCCCACGTTGCCGGCGGCCACCGCCATGGTGCTCAAGTCCATTTTGCGCGGCCTCGTTGCCGAAACCGGCCTGTCGGTGCTGATGACCACCGACGAGGTTGAAAGCTGTCACGGCTTGGCCGACCGGATCGGCGTGATGCAGTCAGGCGTGCTCCGTCAGATCGGTGCCTTGCAGGAGCTGTACGACAATCCTTGCTCCCTGTCGGTGGCGCAGGCGCTGGGCCCGATCAACCGCATTCCCGGCGCGGTGGTGGACATCGAGGACGACATCGCCGCCGTCAGGCTCACCGGCGGCGCCTTGGTGGAGGCGCGCTTCACCGGCGAGATGCGGCCGGGCGAGGCCTGTGTGGTGGCGCTTCGACCAGAACGCATCGCGGTGGCCGCCGTGAATTTCTCCGATATGGGGGAGGGCGCGGTGCCGGCGCATCTGATCGAAACGGTATGCGAAGGCGACGTCCAGCGCATGCGGTTCAGCCTGGACAACCGGCGCGGCCTGGGGCCGGAGATTCTGGTAACGCGCCCGTCCGGTGCCACCTTGCCGCGCAGCAAGGACATGTGCCTGGCCTGGCAATCGCATCACGCCCGCGCCTTTCGGGCCGAAACCGCATGAGACCAGCGGCACGATGCGATGACTCTTCCATCGCTTCCGGGCGGTGGTATCGCGCGCCGGGTTGGCGGGCGGCGGCGCGCCTAAAAAGACTCATGCCTGCGGCCGTCGACCCATCCTTTCTGGGTCAACAAAAAGCGCCGCTGGTATGAGCTTTCGCGCGATCCTGTCCTGGCTTGTGCTGGTCGTTCTGTGCCTGCTGCAATTGGCGGCGCTGGTGGGCTTCTTTGCCCTGTTGCTCACCCAACCCGGCGCCCCAAAGCTGCCGGACCTGGTCGATGCCCTCAGCACCGGCAGGTTGCCCGTGGCGATCGCGGTGGCGGTCGGTGCGGCGGTGCTAGCCGGACCGCTCGCCGCCATGGCGCTGTGGCGGTTGCGACTTGCAGGCATCGCGACCGGCCTGTTGCTGGCGCCGCTGCTGCTGCCGCTGGCCCTTCCGTCGTTCGGCGACGGCCGGACCGGCATTGCGGTGCTCCTGCTCAGCCATGCGAGCCTCGGCCTGGCGCTGGGAACATTGTGCGGCGTGGCCAGCCTCGGCTGGCTCGATCTTGGCGTCCTCCGCGCCGCCGCCCATAGCGGCGTGTCGCCCTGGGGTGCGCTGCGTCGCGTGGTGCTGCCGGTGATGGCCCCGGGCATTTTCGCATCCATCCTGCTTTCGGCCGTCGTGCCGCTACTGCTGGCGATGGTCCGCCTGTCGTTCGGCCTCGAGGAAATTGCGCTGGCCGTCCCGCCGCAGGCGCGCATCACCCTGCTGGCGGCGTCCGGCATGGCGGTGCTTCTTGCCGCCATCGCGTCAGCGTCCGTCGTGCTGCTGCGGCGGCCATGAGCGGATCGGTTCTTTATGTGGACGGCGATGCCTGCCCGGTGCGCGATGAGGTGTTCCGCGTGGCCACCCGCCTGCGCCTTGCAGTGTTCGTGGTGTCCAACGGCTCCCGTCCGATCCGTCCACCGGACAACCCATTGGTCACGATGATCACCGTGTCCGAAGGCGCCGATATCGCGGATGACTGGATTGCCGAACGCATCGGCCCCGGCGATGTGTGCGTGACCTCCGACATCCCATTGGCCGGTCGATGCCTTGCCGCAGGCGGACGCGCCCTGTCGCCAAAGGGCCATATGTGGACGCCGGACAACATCGGCCAGGCTATGGCCGGCCGTGCCATCGGTCAGCACCTACGCGAAATCGGCGTCGCCACGGGCGGCCCGTCGCCGCTGACCAAGGCGGACCGCTCCAACTTCCTGGCCGCGCTCGACGCCGCCATCCACCAGAAGGTCAAAAAGCCGATCGTGGCGCCCTGGCCAGAGTGAACTGCTACCCCCGGATGACCGTCCGCAGCACCAGCGCGACGACGGCCACAACCGCGAACGACGCGATATAAAGGGCGAGGAACCAGCCCAGTCGCCGTAGCAGCCGGGGCTTCTCAGTGGTAATTCGCACCGACCTGCACCTTTCCGCGGAACACCCAGTAAGCATAGACATTATAAGCTAGAATCACCGGGATCAGCACGGCCGCCCCCACCAGAAGAAACGCCTGGCTCTCCGGTGGTGCCGCTGCATCCCAGATCGTGATCGAAGGCGGCACCATCGCCGGGTAGACGCTAACGCCGAGCCCCACGAAGCACAGCAGGAACCAGCCCAACGAACACATGAGCGGCGTTATGTCATGCTTCAGCGAGATGCCGCGCCAGAATCCCCACGCCAGCAATACCATCAGCATCGGCACCGGGCTGGTCAGCAGGATGCCCGGCCAGCCAAACCAGCGCTCGGCAAACAGTGGGTTCAGCATGGGCGACCACAGGCTGACAACGCCGATCAACGCCAGCGTGGCCGCGCCCAATACCTTGGCATGCCGGCGCACGCGACCCTGGAATTCGCCCTCCGTCCGCCAGATCAGCCAGCCCGCGCCCAACAGCGCATAGCCCACCACCACGGCGATGCCGCACAGCACGGTGAATGGCGTCAGCCAGTCGAACCAGCCGCCGGAATACACCCGGCCCGTCACCTTGATCCCCTGCAGCAGCCCGCCAAGAGTCAGCCCTTGGAACAAAGCCGCCCCAGTGGAGCCTGCGAAGAATGCGAAATCCCACAATTTCCGGCCCCGGCTCGTCTCCGCGCGGAAACGGAACTCGAACGCCACGCCGCGGAACACGAGGGCCAGCAACATGCCGATGATGGTGGGATAAAGGGCCGACATGATCACCGCATAGGCCAGTGGGAACACTGCGAACAATCCTCCCCCGCCCAGGATCAGCCAGGTTTCATTGCCGTCCCATACCGGGGCGATGGAGTTCACCATCACGTCGCGGTCGTCCTCGCCGTCTTCCACGGCGAACAGGATTCCCACCCCGAGATCGAAGCCATCCAGCATCACATAAGCCACCACCGCCACGGCGATGAGGGCGGCCCACACCAGCGGCAGGTCGATCCCGGGGAAGGTGAGCATGGTCTGCTACTCCGCTGGTATCATGGAGGGGTCACCAGCCAGCGAGGCAGGGCCGGGCGTGATGCCGGCGCTGCGCATCGGCTTGTCACTCTGGGGCCCAGGCTCGCCTGCCACTGGAGCCCGCGACACCATCTTGATGAGAAACGACATGCCGGCGCCGAACACCAGAAGATACACCACGGCAAACGCGGCCAGCGACGTGGCCACCCCGGGAAGCCCGATCGGCGACACCGAATCGACGGTACGCAGAACGCCATACACGGTGAATGGCTGGCGGCCGACCTCCGTCACCGTCCAGCCCGCCAGAATGGCCAGAAAGCCGGCCGGCGCCATCGCCACCGAGGCACGCTGCAGCCAACGATTGGTATAGATCCGCTGGCCCCGCCGCAGCCACAGCGACGCCGCACCCAGCAGGAACATCAGCACGCCCAGGCCCACCATCACGCGGAACGCCCAGAACACCACGGCCACCGGCGGGCGTTCCGCGCGCGGGACGTCTTTCAGACCCTTGATCTTGCCATCAAGGCTGTGCGTCAGCACCAGGCTGCCGAGCTTCGGAATGGCGATCTCATAATCGTTGCGCTCGGTCTCTGAATTCGGAAGGCCGAACAGCACCAGCGATTGGCCGGCGCGGGTCTCCCAGTCGCCCTCCATCGCGGCGAGCTTCACCGGCTGGTACTCCAGCGTGTTGATGCCGTGCAGATCGCCCATCACGATCTGCAGTGGCGCCACGATCGTGGCCATCCACAACGCCATTGAGAACATCGTGCGCGCCGCCACGTTGCCGGGCTGGCGGAGCAGATGATAGGCGCCCACCCCGCCCACAAAGAACGCCACCGCCAGGAAGCACGCCATCATCATGTGCGGAAAGCGATAGAAGAAGCTGGGATTGAAGATGATCGCGGCCCAGTCGGTCGGCATGAAACGGCCATCGGCGGTCATCGCGAAGCCGCGCGGCGTCTGCATCCAGGAATTTACCGCCAGGATCCAGAACCCGCTGATCAGCGTGCCCAACGCCACGATGGACGTGGCCACGAAATGCAGCGTCTCGCCGACCTTCTTCATGCCGAACAGCATGATCCCCAGGAACCCAGCCTCCAGGAAGAACGCGGTCAACACCTCGTAGCCCATCAGCGGCCCAACCACCGGGCCGGCCTTGTCGGCAAAGCCACCCCAGTTGGTGCCAAATTGGTAGGACATTACCAGGCCGGACACCACGCCCATGCCGAATACCAGCGCGAACACCTTCACCCAGTATTGGAACAGGTCGAGATACACGCGCTCGCGGGTGCGCAGCCACATCCCCTCCAGAATTACCAAGTAGGAGGCCAGCCCAATCGAAAACGCCGGGAAGATGATGTGAAAGCCAATGGTGAACGCGAACTGAATTCGCGCCAGAACCACTGCGTCGATGCCGTACATTGATGCCTGTGCCCCAATTGCCGTCTTCGATGACCAGCTCACGATTTAATACGGATGCGAGCGTGTAGTTTCTAAATAAATTGAGCCGTCGGCGGGTTTTGCAAGAACACCCGAACGTCCACCCGCTTTCAGCACGCAAGCGCGTGCCTGCCGCGGGGATCAGGCCGCGCGGCGGCGCACGCTTCCGGTGATCTCGCGGCGGCAGGACAGGCCGGTCACCCCCACAGTCTGCCGAAGATTGCCCTCAACCAGATGCACCATCTCGGCCGGCATCGCCAGCATCCTGATCTCCACCCGAAGCGATGGGCCGCTGCGGGTGCATTCGAAGCTGTCAGGGGTCAGATCGCGCTTGGCGAAAGGCATCATCAGCCGCGGCAGAAGGCCCGGATCGACATCGGCGGTCAGGGTGAAACGAACGGCGGCATGCTGGCCAACAAGAGTCCAGGGGGTGGTCGACGATGACATGCGAAACGCACTCCAAAACGAACAACAATACGCACAACAAACTCCGGTTGCTCAGGCAACCGGGGTCGTAATTCGTGCGATGATGTGTCCAAAGTGCATAGCCAAACGCTACTCCCGTGCGCGGACATCGTCACCAAGTATTTTACCAGATTAATTCCGGCATCTTTATCACTGGGATACGGCCCATCTGAAGCGTCCGGTCCTGCAATGTCAGCGGCACTTGCACAACCGGCGGCCCATTTTGCTGGGGTCGCTGCAGCAGTTGCAGAACCGCCTTCGCAGCCGTCGCCGCGCGCGGCGCGATCAGCTTCGCCGAGGCCAGCGCGTCCAGTGTTTCCTGGGTACCGCTCAGCCTCGCGTCCGCCGTGCCTTCCGGTTGCAACGCCGCGTCCAGCCGCAGATTGGCACTGCCGGACGCCACAAGGCGGCCCCAGACGAGGTCGAACTGCCGCACCGCGAACGTGCCGCCGGCATCGCGCCACGCGGCGGGCGTGGTCTGCCATCCACCCGTCAGTGCCCCGTCGAGTGCGATCCGCAGGATGCGTTGCCCCAGCCCCGCAGCCAAAGGCGACGGCGGAAGATCGACGTTCTCGGCGTCCAGCGTGGCGCGCAGCGTGTCGGGAGCAGATACCACCCGCGCCGTGCCCCGGTCCGCCGCGAACCGGGCGCCGTCCGGCCCGATCTTTGCATCAAGACCCTCGATGCGGATATCAGCGATCGACGGCAGTCCGGTCTGAGGCACGCCCATCTCGGGCAGATCCACAGCAATGGCGTGAAGCCGCGTGGTGAACGCGATCTCCAGCGCTGTGCCAAGCCGGATGCGCTGCGCGCCCTCTGGAAAGATCTCCACATAGCGCCAGGCCAGAAGGTTGATGCCGATGGACGCCGCCTCGGCCACAAACGACGCGCCGCCCGGAAGGGCTGCGAACGGCGCCTGGACCATAAGATCGCGTACGCGGATGCGGGCCGCCAGTGGCCACCCCTCCGGCTCGGCGGCGCCCATCCGCACCGTCCACCCCTCAGCCCGGCGTGCATTGGCCCAAAGTTCGGTCTCGCGAGCCACGACGCCGGTGGCCCAGTGCCAGACCAGCGTGTCCGCCAGCAAAACCAAGGCGATAAGGGACGCTCCGATGATCGACAGACGCCGCATGGCCACGCTCCCTGCTGACAGATGAAAGTTCGGAAGATGTGCGCGAAAACAAGTGATTACCGATCGGTGTTTCGCCCGGTGAAACCGAACCATCCCCAAGCCGGAAAATTTCGGTTCGCCCATGCACTGACAGCCGAATTCATCAACATTAACATTATATTATAGGAAGACGCTGCGATAATTGTGGAAGCATCTATCTGCTCAGTGCACAGAGTTATCCACAGCCTCGCGGGATGTTTCGAACGATGCCCTTCCGGCATCGAAAGCCGCCTGCAACCGGCGCATCAGCTCCTCGCGCGGCAGCCCCGCCTCGATCGGTGGCAGGATCGCGGTGTGGATGGTCCCAGGGCGCTTGGCAAAGAGACCGCGGCGCCAGCACAAGCCTGAATCGGTCGCAACCGGGCTCACCGGCAGCTGGCTCACCTTCGCCAGGGCGGCGATCCCGGGCTGCAACGGCACGCGCTCGCCCTCGGCAACCCGTGTGCCCTCGGGAAAGATGATCACCTGGCAGCCGGCGCTCAGGGCATCGCTACCCTTACGCAAAAGCATCCGCATCGTAGTGGCACCGCCACTTCGATCTACCCCAATCTGGCCAGACAATGTTGCGAGACGGCCGAACAGCGGAATCCGCGTTAACTCGATCTTCACGATGTAGCGCGCATAAGGAACCATGCTGAACCACAAAAGCGTGTCGAACGCCGATTGGTGCATCGATGCAATGAGCATCGGCCCGTCCTTCGGAAGATTCTCCAGACCGGTCACCACATGCCGGATGCCGCAGATCGGCATGCCGATCAGAATCAACTTGCTCCAATAACGCGCCCAGGGCTTCAGCAAGCCGGGCGAAAACAAGGACAGCACCTGGCCGCTCAGCACCATCACTAGGCACACGGCGTAGAACCAGACACTGAACAGAAATGAGCGAAGCCCCGTCATCCACCATGCTCCGCCAATGGGTCGAGCCCGACAAACCCGGGCCGTGCGCCGAGACCGGCCCGGCCGGCCAGTTCCACCAGGCCCAGCTCGGCCGCCAGGAACTTCGTATACTCGCCCGCGAGCAACCGCCAGCTTGTTGGGTCCGTGATATCGCGCATGCCCGGTGGCTGCACGCGCACCGGAATCAGCGTGATTTCAGGCATGCGCTGCCGCAATTCGGCCAGCGCGCGCGGCATGTGATAGCCGGCGGTCACCACGATCAGCGACGTGATATGATGCTCAGCCACCCATTCGGAGGTTTCGCTGGCGTTGCCGCGGGTGTCACCGGCCATGCGCCCCAACGCCACGCGCGGCGCCAGCCTTCGGTCCACCCCGGCGCGATGGGCCAGTTCTGGGAATTCAGCGGCGCGGCCCACGCCAGAGATCAGCAGCCGGTCGGCTGCCCCCGCCTCCAGCAGCCGCAGCCCGGCGGCCACGCGGTCCGCACCGCCGGTCAGCACCACGATTCCGTCGGCATGCGGCGGGGCGGCGGAAGGACTGCGCGCCTCATGCACGAACCACGTGAAACCGAGCAGCCAGAAGGCGATGATGGCGGCGGGCAGCGCCAGCCAACGGGAGAAGCGCCTCATGGCAGCGCCCGCAGCCAGCGGCGCACGGTGGCCTGTGCCGTCAGAAACCCTATGGTCCCTGCCACCGCCGGCAGCAGCGGCAGCAGCACCCAGATCGGCTGGGCCAACCAGGCCGCATCCAGCGGGGCGCGGGGCTGCCCAAGGGTCGCGTGACTCATGAAAGGGGCGGCCAGATCGGTCAGCACGAACAGCACTGGCACCGCGGAAGCCGCACCCACGAAGCCCCCCAGCGCCGTCAGCCGCGTAATCCGCCGCGCGAAATGGCCGGCGATCATGCCATCCGTGGCGCCCAGGCCATGCACGATCTCGATCGCATCCCGGCGCGATGCCAGTCCTGCCCGCGTGGCGACCATCACTACACAGGCCGCAACCACCGCCACCACCAGCAATGCGAGCCAGGCACAGGCCTGCAGGCTCAGCGCCAGCACCGAAAGCCGGCCCACCCAAACGCCATGGCTTTCGGCCGACGTGCCGGCGGCTGCCTCGGCCAACGCCTTGCTCAACGCGGCCTCGTTCGGGTCGGGCGCCAGATGCACCTCGATCACCGCCGGCAACGGCAGGGATGCCACCTCGGTGGCCGCCCCCAGCCAGGGGCGCAGCAACTCGCTCAACTCGCGCGATGACAGCGGTCGCGCGGTCGACACATCCTTGGTGGTGCGCAGTACACGCAGAACAGCCTCCAGCCGAGTCTCCTCGGGCGCATCGGCCCGACGTGGCGCCGGCTGCTCGGGATTCGGCACCTGGACGGTCACCGCAGATGCAGCGCCATCCTGCCAATGCGCCGCGAGAGACGCCGCCGCCAGCGCCCCGGCCAATGCCAACGCCGCCAGGAACGCCATCGCTGCCACCAGCAGCGGCAACATGCGATCGCCCAGCGCCCGACGCAGGCCAAGCTCGTCGCCTCGGCGCGAGGCCGGCTTGCGGCGGTCAGCCATCGCCCACCAGCAGCCCGGCTTCCAGCCGGAGGGAAGGCCCTGGATGGCGCGCCACCAACGCATCGTTGTGGGTCGCCACCACCACGGTGGTGCCCAGCCGGTTCAACTCGCCCAACAGCCGCATCAGCCGTAACGCCTGCACATCGTCCAGATTGCCGGTGGGCTCGTCGGCCAGCAGCAGGCTCGGCCGCCCGACCACGGCGCGCGCGATCGCCACGCGCTGCTGCTCACCGCCGGATAGTTGCGCGGGCCGGCGATCGGCCTTGTCCGTCAGCTCCACCCAACGCAGCATCTCGCCCACATCGGCACGAATCTGGCCTTCCGGCCGGCGGGCGATGCGCAGTGGCAAAGCCACGTTGTCGAATGCCGACAGATGGCCGAGCAGGCGAAAATCCTGAAATACCATCCCGATACGCTGGCGCAGCCCGGGCAGCGCGCGTCGTTCGGCGGCCCCGATATCGGTGCCCATCACCATCAGCCTGCCGCGTCCGGGCCGAAGCGCCACCTGAAGCAGGCGCATCAGGCTGGATTTACCGGCGCCCGACGGCCCCTGCAGCCAGCGGAATCCCCCCGGCGCCACGCTGAAGCTGATATCGCGCAAAATCTCAGGGCCCGCCCTGGTGCCCGCGCCATACCGCAGCCCAACATTTTCCAGCCTGATCATTCAGCATCCCAACGAAGTGGAAACCTTTTGCCACCATTCTGTCGTCAACCGGAAGCCAACCGGCTCCGCAAATCTGGTAACGCAAATCTGGTGACGCAAAATGCTGATCACATGTCCAAGCTGCGACTCAGGCTACGAAGTTCCCGATCATCTGCTGGCCGGGGAGGGAAGGCGGCTGCGCTGCAAGCTTTGTGCGGAAGAATGGCACGCCAAACTTCCGCAATGCCAACAGGAGCCCAAAGCCATCCCTGAACGCGTCCCTCCACCGCCTTTGATGGCGGACACACCTCTCGCCCACCCAAAACGACGCAGCCGGCTGCCCTGGATCGCGGCGGCGTCGGCTTGGGCCGCCAGCCTCTTGCTGGTCGTGTCGGCCGGAATCGCCACCGTCCACTGGCGTGACACCATCGGCACCGCCTGGCCGCCAAGCGAACGCCTGTTCAACCACCTCCCGTAGGTCGGGCACCGCCCGACCTGTTCGCCCCGTCAACTCCGCTCGATTGCGACCGCCGCCTCGTCCAGCACCTGCGCGATGGTGCGCACCTGCTCTTCCGTCAGCGCGCCATGGCTCAGCCGAAGCCGCAATGCCAGCTTCAAGTTCTCCATCCCCCGCAACACCGGCGGCGCCTCGGCACTTACGCGAGCCTGCCCCGCCGCAGTGATCCGGGCGAACAAAGCGGCCACCGCGGTTTGATTGGCTTCTAGGAACACGCTTCCCTCGGGCGTGATGCTGTGCAGCTTCTTGGTGCCGGCCGTTACGTCCACACGCACATGGCCTATCTCCTCCAGCATCGTCAGCGTCGGATAGACCACGCCCGGGCTCGGGCTATAGGCACCGCCCACCCGCTCCTCGATCGCCTTGATGATCTCGTAACCATGCCGCGGCCTTTCTGCGATCAGCGCCAGGATCACCAGGCGCAGGTCGCCATGTTCAAAGAACCGGCCGATCCCGCCGCCCCGACGGCCGCGCATGCCGCCCCGGCCTCGCTCCGATCCATGACCATGCCCCGATCCCGGCTCATCGCCGCCATGGCGGTGGGCGAAGCGCCGTTCGTGGGAATGATGTCGATCTCTCATATTATTTCTCCGTATGTGTTTCGATATACCGAAATTATAGATATATCGAAACTCACACGAATGCAACGCAATTCGACAAAAAAAAGGGGCGTCCCTGCACACCGCAAGGACGCCCCGATCTAGTCGTGAGTGTATTTGGTGGTCAGGCGTCGGCAAGCTCCGCCGGGAAGCGGAACTTCACATCCTCCGCCACGCCGTCCAATGTCGTCACTTCAACAGGCCCAAAGGCGCGCAGACCTTCGATCACCCCCTGCACCAGCGTCTCCGGCGCAGACGCACCCGCCGTCAGGCCAACCGACGTCATGCCCACAAACCATTCGGCCTTCAAATGCGTGGCGTCATCGATCAGGTAGGACGGCTTGCCCAGTTCCTCGCCGATCTCACGCAGGCGATTGGAGTTGGAGCTGTTCTTGGAGCCAACCACCAAAATCATGTCTGCCGCCTCGGCAAGGTCGCGCACCGCCTGCTGGCGATTCTGCGTGGCGTAGCAGATGTCGCGCACATCCGGCCCGGCAATCTTGGGAAACCGCTCCTTCAATGCCGCGATGATGCCGCGCGTGTCGTCCACCGAAAGCGTGGTCTGGGTGATATAGGCCAACTGATCGGGCGTGCTGGGCTCCAAGGTCGCCACATCCTCGACGGTCTGCACCAGATGAACCTTGCCGGGCATCTGACCGATGGTGCCTTCAACCTCTGCGTGACCGGCATGGCCGACCAGCACCAGCTCCCGGCCGGCGGCGGCGTAGCGGCGGCCTTCGTTGTGCACCTTTGTCACCAGCGGGCAGGTGGCGTCGATCACCGGCAGCCCGCGCTCTTTGGCGACCTCCTCAACCCGCTTGGCCACGCCGTGCGCGCTGAAGACCGTCATGGCGCCGGCGGGAATCTCGTCCAACTCATCGACGAAAACCGCGCCACGCGTGCGTAGATCCTCGACAACGTGGCGGTTATGGACAATTTCGTGGCGTACATAAATCGGCGGCCCAAACTTCTTCAGCGCCCGCTCCACGATTTCGATCGCGCGTTCGACGCCTGCGCAAAAGCCGCGCGGTTGGGCCAGGACCACCTTCAACATGCACTGTCTCCATGCGGCGTGACGCCGCGCTGTAAATTACTTGGCGTGAAGCCGCAAAAATTGGGACTCAAACGACGTTTTCTCACCCGCCAGAACAGGCTTTGCTTGCGAGAGCAAACTTTGCCGCGTATGGCACGTTTCACGCCGCGGGAGTAGTGTTGGCCATCATGGGTCGCGCTGACGGCCATTTTCCGGCCTGCCGACGGAGCTCGCCAATA
>JAYTHH010000304.1:0-3968 GCA_043732745.1 Rhodospirillales bacterium | reverse complement strand
AAAAGGCGGTGTTGCTGTCGTTCCGTTTGCATGACAGCGGCCCGCTGCCAGGCGCCGGCGGGTCGGATGTGTGGGACAAGGTGGCGATGCTTACCGCGGGCTGGGGTGAGAATCGGTTCCGTGAGGCCGGATTCCGCATGGTGCCGGGCGCCGTGGTGCGCCGCTCCGCCTTCATCGCGCCGGGAGTCGTGCTGATGCCCAGCTTCGTCAATCTCGGCGCCTATGTCGGTCGCAACACCATGGTGGACACCTGGGCCACCGTGGGAAGCTGCGCGCAGATCGGCGCCAACTGCCATCTGTCCGGCGGCGTCGGCATCGGGGGCGTGTTGGAGCCGTTGCAGGCCAGCCCCACCATCATCGAGGACGATTGCTTCATCGGCGCCCGCTCCGAGGTGGTGGAAGGCGTGATCGTCGAGCGCGGTTCTGTGCTTTCGATGGGTGTGTTCCTGTCGGCCAGTACTAAGATCGTCGACCGCGCCACGGGCGAAATCTTTGTCGGCCGCGTGCCGGCCTATTCGGTGGTGGTTCCGGGCACCCTGCCGGGCAAGCCGCTCCCCGATGGCAGCCCCGGCCCGTCGCTGTCCTGTGCGGTGATCGTGAAGCGGGTGGACGCGCAGACGCGTTCCAAAACCTCGATCAACGATCTGCTGCGCGATTGATGGCGGCTCTCCCGCTCGAAATCAGCCTGGCCCAGGCGCTGATCCGCTGCGCTTCGGTGACACCAGCGGATGAGGGCGCCCAGGCGCTTCTGACCGATACGCTGGCGCGGCTCGGCTTCAGCGTGACGCATCTGCCGTTTGCCACCACGCCGAACCTGTTCGCCCGCATCGGCACGGCCAGCCCGCATTTCTGCTTTGCCGGCCATACCGACGTGGTGCCGGCCGGGCAGGGCGCCTGGCGTCAAGGCGCGTTCGGCGCCGAGATCGAGGACGGCGTGCTCTACGGGCGTGGCGCCTGCGACATGAAAGGCGCCATTGCGTCCTTCGTTTCCGCCTGCGCGCGCCGCCTGGAACGGCCGATCGCCGGCTCGATCAGCCTGCTTATCACCGGCGATGAGGAAGGTCCCGCCACCGACGGCACCGTGCGGGTGCTGGACTGGATGAAGGCAAACGATCAAATCCCCGATTTCTGCCTGGTGGGAGAGCCCACCAACCGCCAGGTATTGGGCGATATCATCAAAATCGGCCGCCGCGGTAGCCTCAACGCCCGCGTCACCGTGCACGGCATCCAGGGTCACGCGGCCTACCCGCATCTGGCCGACAATCCCACGCACCGGCTGGTGCAGGCGCTCGCGGCCCTCACCGCCACACCCAGGGACGCCGGCAGCGACTGGTTCGAGCCGACCACGTTGCAGATTACCAGCATCGACGTGGGAAATCCCGTCACCAACGTCATCCCCGGCAGCGCCAGCGCCATGCTGAACATGCGCTTCAACGACCAGCAAAGCGGCGCTTCGCTCACCGCCTGGCTGCGCGCCACATTCGCCCGCTACGCCGAGCGCTTCGATCTGGACGTGCAGATCAGCGGCGAAAGTTTTCTGACTGCACCCGGCCCCGCCGTGGACCGGCTGCAAGCGGCGGTGGCGCGCAGCAGCGGCGTCACGCCGAAATTGGACACAGGGGGCGGCACCTCCGACGCACGCTTCATCTCCCGGTTCTGCCCGGTCGCGGAATTCGGGCTGGTTGGTGCCACCATGCACAAAACCGACGAAAGCGTAGGGGTCGCCGAGCTCACAGCGCTGGCCGGCATCTACGCCGCCATTCTGGATGATTTCGTACCGGAGCCTGCCCCATGAGCATCCTGGCCGGCATTATCAGGCTCGCCCGGTTTCGGGCCGATGGCTTTACAGCCTTCGCCGCCACACCGCAGGCGCTGCTCAACAGCCTGGCGCCGCTGGTGGCGTTTCCGCTGGTCGGCGGCCTCGGCGAGCTCGCCGAGGGCAATGTGGGCACGGCGCTGACCGGCCTTCTGGCAACCACCGTGGCGCTGCTGACGCCGCTTGTGGTGACGGAATACCTGGCGACACGATGGGGGCGGGGCGATCACTGGCTGCGCTTCGCCGTGGCCTCCAACTGGTGCCAATGGGTGCTGCCGCTGGGCGTGATGGTCATCGTCGCCGGCTTCTGGATCCTGGCACGGTTGGGCCTGGCGCTGGGCGGCGGTGTGATCGGCGGCGCCATCGTGGCGCTGATCTTATACGGCATCTGTTTGCACTGGTTTCTGGCCCGCCAGGGCCTCGGCTTGTCGCGGGGGCGCGCCACCTTGATGGTGCTGGCGGCCGATCTGCTGACGGGCGCGCTGGTCATGCTGCCGCGCGTGCTGGCGGCATGAGCGGCGTCTCCACCGGCATCCAGGCCGCCTTGATGCTGGCCCGCGGCCGGCCGGACGGCCTGTTGCTGCTCGATCATGAAGGCGAGGCCGCCCGTCGTGCCGCCGCGTTCAGCTTCTGGGCGATGGCGCTGGCGATGCCCGGCTTCGTGGCGCTGCACCTGATGGACTGGGTGATCGGCGGCGAGCCGTCCGGCGTCGGGCGTGCGTTCGCGCAGGATACCCTGGGGTTTGTCATAGGCTGGCTGGCCTTCGCGTTGCTGTCGCACCGGCTGGCGGAAGTCAGCGGCAGGGCGGCCTTGTGGCCGGTGTTCATTACCGCTTGGAACTGGTGCAACGTTATCCAGTATCTGCTGCTGGTGGCGGCGACCTTGCCGTCTTTGCTGGGATTGCCGGCCTTTGTGGGCCAGATCTGCTGGCTGGTGGCCATCTTCTGGGCGCTGTGGCTGGAGTATTTTACCATGCGGCTCGCATTGGCGCTGCCCCGGCCGGCGGCGATCGCGTTGGTGGCGTTGGATTTCGGGCTGGGTATTGCGATTGCGTTTGTGATCGCGGACTTCAATTAAAGGCGGCGAACGGGTCGGGCTCATAGCGCACGCCGGTAAGGTAAAGCCCGTCAGGGGGAGCTGTGGGACCAGCCGCCGCCCGCGTCCGCGCCGCCAACGCCTCGGCGATCCGTGCCACCGGCCATTTTCCAGCGCCCACCAGCTTGAGACTGCCCACCATGTTACGCACCTGGTGATGCAGGAAGCTGCGCGCCTCCACCCGGATGGTGATCGCCTCGCCGTCCTGCGAGAGCTCCAGCACATCCAACGTGCGGAAAGGCGACGCCGCCTGGCACGAGCTGGCGCGGAACGAGGTAAAATCGTGATGCCCCACCAGCGCCTCCGCGGCCACCCGCATGGCGTCGACATCGAGAGGATGATCGACATGCCAGGCGAAGCCGCGTGCCAGCACCAGCCGCGCCTTGCGGGTGTTGATCACGTAGCGATAGGTGCGGCCGGTGGCGGAGAAGCGGGCGCTCCAGTTGGAGGCGACCTCCGCCACTTCAACCACGGCGGCGGCGTGTGGCTTCATATGGAAGTTCAGCGCGTCGCGGATGGTGCCGAGGTCAAGATGGCCGGGCAGGTCCAGATGCACCGTCTGGCCGGTGGCGTGCACGCCGGAATCGGTGCGCCCGGCGGCGGTGCAGGCAACGGGATGGCCCCCGACCAGCCGGCTCGCCGCGGTTTCCAGAACGCCCTGCACGGACACACCGGTCTTCTGCCGCTGCCAGCCCACGAAGCCGCCACCGTCGTATTCCAGCAGCAGGGCCACGCGCCGCATCAGGCGAAGACGGTCCCAGAGGGGATCTTGTGGCCGTTCAGAAACGCCTGCGCCGGCATTGCCGGGCGGCCCTGGGCCTGCAGGCGTGTGATACGCAGCGCCCCGTCGCCGGTCGCCACCGTCAGGCGATCGTCGAGCACGGTGCCGGGCGGCCCGCTTCCTTCAGCCGGCGACACGTCCAGCACCTTCAAGGTTTCGGCGCGCCCTTGCAGGGTGCATTCGGTCGACGCGCCCGGCCATGGGTTGAGCGCGCGAACTCTGCGGTCGAGCGACGCGGTGGTATCGCTCCAGTGCAGCCTACCGTCCGCCCGCGT
>JAYTHH010000303.1:0-3969 GCA_043732745.1 Rhodospirillales bacterium | reverse complement strand
GCAACGCCGAATGAGCAATTCGCCAATTTGATTGCCGCTCTGGCAAGCGAAAATGAAATATCAGCCGGGGGTGTTCGCTACCAAACTTGAATCCGCCCTGCATTAGCAGGCCCTGGGTGTCGACAAGCATATGACGCTTCTTGCGCTTGATCTTCTTCCCGGCATCATAGCCAGACGGGGGTCATTCCCGCATTTTCCGTGGGAGCCAGAAGTAGAGCTACGCGGCCATGGCCAGCCGCTGTTTTGGGATGATGCGGCCCAAGGCCATGTGTAGGCGATCATGATTGCAGGACCACATCCAACTCGTTGCGTAGTCCTGTATGTCGGCAATTATATCAAACTCATAATGCACCGACTATTCGCAGCGCACCGTCCAGTTGAAGCGTTCGACATAGGCATTCTGCTGTGACTTATTGGGCTGGATGAAGTCGATCCTGATGCCACGCCTCTCAGCCCATGCCAGCAGCGCGCCGCTGATGTATTCGGGCCGCTTTTCACATCGGATCGCCGCCGGCTTGCCACGCCATTCAATGACCTGGTCGAGGCTGCGGCTTACCCGCAACGCCGGCAAGGAGAAGTCCACGTCAATGGCCAGAGCCTCACGGTTAAAGTCGTCGATGACGTTGAACAGGCGCACACTCCGCCCGTCGCAGAGCTGGTCGTGCATGAAATTCATCGTCCATACCTCGTTCAAAGCCCCCGGCACTGCCAAGACTTCTGGCTTCTCGCGGACCATTCGCTTCTTGGGCCGGATCCGCAGGTTCAGCTCAAGCGCGGGGTAGATCCGGTAGACCCGTTTGTGATTCCAGCCATGCCACTTCACGTTGCGTAGATACAGGAAACACACGCCAAAGCCCCAATTCCGGCGATTGTCCGTCAGCCGGATCAACCAGTCCGCGATCTTGTCGTTTTCGCCACTGAGCTTGGCCTCATACCGATAGCAACTCTCGCTGATTCCAAACGCTGTGCAAGCAAGGCAGATCGGCACTTTCTTGTCGGCGATGGCCGGGTGCTGGGTCTCGGCTAGCTGGCCGCTCCGAGAGACTGCATCCACGAGGCGCCCGTAATGTGGGTGGTAGGCGGTGCCTCGAGAGCCCTCTAGCGTGGAGCGGGACAGGATTACTACGCAGGCGCCCGCACGATAGCGTCGGCATTTTCTCTCGGTCGTTGACATGCGCGGCCTTACGTGGGCCAAATAAGCCTAATGAACACACCCGTAGTGGCAAAAGCGCAGGCGATCTTATCTCCAATACTATTCAAGACGACAGTGACGCCTTCATATCGTTTTCCAACGTCACTAAGACCTACGATGGCCGTAGCAAAGTGGTGGATGGACTGTATCTCGACATCAGGACTGGTGAGTTTCTGACCTTGCTTGGCCCGTCCGGTTCCGGCAAGACAACAACATTGATGATGCTGGCGGGTTTTGAAACTCTGACCTCGGGCGAGATTTTTCTCGATGGCTTGCCGCTCTCTAACAAGCCGCCGCATCTGCGTAATATGGGCATGGTCTTCCAGAACTATGCGCTTTTTCCGCATATGACGGTGGCCGAGAATATTGCTTTTCCGCTTGAAGTGCGCGGTGTCGCGCGGGCGGAGATCGGCAAGATGGTTGCCAAGGCGCTCGATATGGTGCGGCTGCCAAATGTCGGGCATCGTCGTCCGGCCCAGCTTTCCGGCGGCCAGCAGCAGCGCATTGCGCTCGCAAGGGCGTTGGTTTTCGAGCCACGCCTCGTCTTGATGGACGAGCCCCTCGGCGCCCTCGATAAGCAGCTGCGCGAGCACATGCAGTATGAGATTCGCGCTCTGCACCAGCGCCTCGGCGTCACCGTCGTCTATGTCACCCACGACCAGACCGAGGCGCTGACGATGTCGGACCGTATCGCCGTGTTCGACAGTGGCCGGGTGCGCCAGCTCGCCGATCCGAAGACTGTCTACCAGCAGCCGAGCGATGGTTTCGTCGCGACCTTCGTCGGTGAGGGCAATCGTCTCGATGGCATGCTGAGTTCCATAAAGGACGGTCAGGGGCAGGCTGTTTTGGCCGATGGCACGGTGATCGGCGTTGTCCCTGTCGATGCACGACCTGGCGAGCCTGGCATGATCGTCGTGCGGCCGGAGCATGTTCGCGTTGCCGGCCCCGACGAAGCCATGGTCAATGGCTTAGAAACCACCGTGGAAGATGTTGTCTTCCGTGGCGATCGGCTCATTATCCGTCTACGGACGCGCAGTGGCGGAGAAATCATCGCCCATTTGAATATCGATCATACCGCACCGGCGATCGGCGCCACCGTCCGCGCCGGTTTCGAGTCAGGGAACGCTCGCATTTACGATAAGGCCTTGATGGCCGGATAGAACTTATTCCTGGCTGGTGCCGCTATTGCGATTGGCGCCGGCAGGAGTGGAATGAACTAGAAAAGGGAGAAACTGGATGCTGCAGAAAATACTTATACTCACGTCAGCGCTGATGCTCGGCACGGCGACCGCTCATGCGGCCGAGAAGTTGACTGTGGTGTCCTGGGGTGGAGCCTATCAGGACGCTCAGAAGAAAGTCTATTTTGAACCCTTCAAGGCGGCGACAGGCATCGCACTGACCGATGAGTCGTGGGATGGCGGCGTCGGCGTCCTGCGCGCCAAGGTTAAGGGCGGCAATGCCGGCTGGGATGTCGTGCAGGTCGAGAGCGACGAGTTGGAGATCGGCTGCGAGGAAGGCCTCTACGAGAAGATGGATTTTAACAAGATCGGTGGCAAGGATGCTTATCTGCCGGACGCCGTACAAAAATGCGGCGTGGCGGCGATCCTTTACGATTTCGTTCTGAGTTATGACAAAGCCAAGATTTCCGATGCCAATGCGCCCAAGAGCTGGGCCGACTTCTTCGATACCGCCAAATACCCAGGCAAGCGCGGTCTACGCCTTGGCGCAAAGACGAACCTCGAGATCGCGTTGATGGCCGATGGCGTATCCGCCAAGGATGTCTACAAAGTGCTGGCGACCCCTGCTGGCGTCGATCGCGCCTTCGCCAAGCTCAGCACTATCAAAAAGGATCTGGTGTTCTGGAAGTCGGGCGCCCAGCCGCCGCAGATGCTTGCCGCCGGCGAGGTTGTGATGACCTCGGCCTATAACGGCCGTATCGATAGCGCCAACCATGATGACAAGCGCAATTTCGGCATTGTCTGGAACCAGGCGCTCTACACGCTCGATAGCTGGGTCATCCTGAAAGGCTCCCCCAACATCGACGCAGCTTACAAGTTTCTCGACTTTGTCGGCCAGGCCGCCAACCAGGCCAAATTGCCGGAGTTCATCGCCTATGGCGTTACCAACAAGGCGGCCACGCCGCTGATTGACCCCAAGCGGCTGCCCGATCTGCCGACAGCGCCCGCCAACCTGAAGAATGCTGAACTTATTGACGTCAATTTCTGGCTTGAGAACAACGACAAGCTGACCGAGCGCTTCAACACCTGGGCCGCCAAGGGCTGACCGTGCATTTTCCGAGGAGGTGGCTTACCGGTTCTTCGGAAAAAAATGTGTCAAAACACCAACCGAGAGCAAAGCCCTATGGCGCCGCAAAGGGGTTTGCTCTCGGGACCAGTCGACGCATGGGCGGGCCTTGTTTCAGCAGGGTCGGCCCTACCCTTTCGGTCAGGCGGGGGCCGGCTCTCCGACTGACTGGACGATACGTAATGCCAGCCCGAGGAATGACATGACTGCGACCGAG
This sequence comes from Rhodospirillales bacterium, assembly GCA_043732745.1. Taxonomy (GTDB): domain Bacteria; phylum Pseudomonadota; class Alphaproteobacteria; order Acetobacterales; family Acetobacteraceae; genus CAIQQQ01. The sequence goes on along the minus strand of JAYTHH010000303.1, from coordinate 256 downwards.
GGAGGCGATGGCGATCTGGTCCGTGCGTTGCGGCGTGCCGAACGTGGCCGCCGCCTGCAGGCCTTTGCGCTTGTAGCGCCTCTGCTAGTCTTTCTTTTGTTCAGCTTTATCATCCCAATCGGCGATATGTTACGGCACGCCGTACAGGATTCCGAACTTTCCAACGTTTGGCCGCGCACTGCCAACGCGATGCATCATTTCACCGGCACCGGGCTGCCCCCTGATTCGGCCTTCGACGCCCTTGCTTCCGACCTCA
>JAYTHH010000302.1:0-12543 GCA_043732745.1 Rhodospirillales bacterium | reverse complement strand
ACCGTTAAACGGCGGGACGATCAGCAATGCCAACAACTACAACATTGCTGATTTCTCGTCTATTTCGGTCAACTCGAGCACCGGCGCGTTTACTGAGGATGGCACGTTGAATGTGCTCAACTTCCTTAACGGCGGCCAGACGGTCGTTAGCACGGGGCTCGGCACCAGCTACAGTCTGTTCCTGCGCTTCCATGCAACCGGAACGCAAGGTGCGATCACAACTGCGAACGGCACGTCGTCAAACGGCACCTTCAGCAGTCTTTCCTACCAGTTGTTGGGAAGCCCGAACGGCTCGCCTCCCTTGGCATTTTCGGTCAGCAATGGCGCAGTGACCACGACAGGATCCGGGGCTGAGCTTGTTCTCGGCTTCGGCAATCTGGTGCCCGGCACCGGTTTCGTGACACTGACGAAGACGGCAAACGGATACTCGCCCACCGCGAACGTGAACCTCACGTTCAATGAGTGTCTCGCAAGCGGCCAGGGCAACGATCCCACGGCCCTTTGCACGGCCAACCAGGGCGGCTTCTTCGTATCACCCGCCAGCGGCCTGAGCTTGCAGATTGGTAATTTTAGCGCCACCGACTCGGTAACTGCGGTGATTCCTGGACCGACCACCACCTATATCAATCTGAACGGTGGTTCGGGCAACCTGACCTTTGCAGCAGTGCCGGAGCCGGCCTCGATGGCGGTGTTCGGCGTGGGCATGCTGGCTCTCGCGGGCTTTGCTCGTCGTCGCTTCCAGGGCTAACGTCATGCGGCCTCGGGAAACTCCCCGGGGCCGCTCACATTGTGCCGGATGAGTTGTTTCCGACTGTCCATCGTGTCTGAGCAGGCCGGGCGCGAAACGCCCGGCCTTCGTCGCAAGCGCACCGAGGTTGCCTGATGATACGACCGTTCAACTACCACGATGCCTTCAGCCGTAATCTTGGCTGGGTTCGTGATAGCGAACAGGAGGCGCTACGAGGAAAGCATGTCGCCATCGCCGGAATGGGGGGCGTTGGTGGCGTTCATCTGCTGACACTGGCGCGATTGGGCATCGGCGGCTTCACTATCGCGGATTTCGACCGCTTCGATCTCGCGAATTTCAACCGCCAGGTTGGCGCGATGATGTCCACGCTGGACCAGCCGAAAATCGAAGTGCTCGAACGCATGGCCCGTGACATCAATCCGGAACTGCGCATCCGGAGCTTTCCCCAGGGCGTGCACAACGACGATATCGACAGCTTTCTCGACGGCGCGGATCTGTTCGTCGACGGGCTTGACTTCTTTGTGATCGACATCAGGCGGAAGGTCTTCGCACGGTGTCGCGAGCTTGGAATTCCCGCGATCACCGCGGCGCCGATCGGGATGGGAACAGCTTGGCTGGCGTTCGAACCGCATGGCATGAGTTTCGAGGAGTATTTTCGCTTCGAAGGGCAGACGGAGGAGGAACAGTTCCTCCGTTTTTTCATGGGCCTCACGCCCAAGGCCCTGCAACGCCACTATCTCGTCGATCCGACCCGGCTCGACCTGCAGGCCCGGCGTGGCCCCTCAACCACAATCGGCTGTCAGCTTGCATCGGGCGTGGCCGCGGCCACCTCGGTGAAGCTTCTGCTGGGGCGAGGTGACGTGAAGGCCGCACCGTATCACCATCATTTCGATCCCTTCGTGAACTCCTATGCGATATCGTATCTTCCCAAAGGCAATGCCGGGCGGCTGCAGGCTCTTCGCATGCGCATGGTGCGCAAGGCGTTCGCCGCCGCGGCACTGCGGCCCAGGCCTGTGCGCGAGGAGATCGACCCGTCCGATGCGCTGGGCCAGATTCTCGCGGCCGGAAGCTGGGCGCCAAGCGGCGACAACGATCAGCCCTGGACGTTCGAGCGCGTAGATGACGAGACCGCGATCGTTCATGTGCGACGCCCGGCCGCAGACAATGTTTACGAGTATCGCGACGGCGAACCGCTTTTACTGGCGGCTGGGATGCTCCTGGCGTCGTTCGAGATCGCAGCCGCTTCGATGGGCCGGCGCATGGAATGGGTTCATTCACGTGATGGAGGTGCCCATGCGATCCAAGTGCGCTTTCCCGCCGATCCATCTGTGCCGTTCGATCCGCTTTATGGTGTGCTGACGTTGCGGACCGTGGACCGGCGAAAATACGCCACCAGACAGCTCACGCCGCATGAGAAAACCCGGCTTGAAGCCAGTCTCGAGGGCGTGTTGCAGCTTCGGCTGCTGGAGACGACGGCGCAGCGCAAGGCCGTGGCGCAACTCGGCCGCATCGCGACGGACATCAGGCTGCGGGCGAAAGAGACGTTCGAGACCCATCGCAGTGTCATCGACTGGACGAGCCGGCTCAGCCCGACCGGAATTCCAGCCACGGCGCTGGGAATGTCGAAGCTGATGCAGCGGATGATGCGCTGGCAAATGGTGAAATGGACGCGGACCGATCGCGCCAACCGGCTGTTCGGCACATTTGCCGCGGCGATGCAGCTCGATCTGGCACCGGGGATGGCGAGTGCGGCCTTCTTTGTCCTGGAGGCGCCGGATTGGCGCTCCGCGTCCGCGGAGGATGTGCTGATGGCAGGACGGGTGCTTCAGCGGTTCTGGCTGACATCAGCGCAATTGGGGCTGTCGATGCAGCCCGCTTTGGCCACGACGATCTTTGCCGATCATGGGGCCCGAGGAACGCGCTTCACCGAGCAGGTGGATCTTTTGGCAAAGGCCGAGTCTCTCGCGAAGCAATTCGCCGAGACACTTTCGATACAGCCCGAACAATGCATGTTCATGGGCCGGATCGGGCAGACACTCGGGGGGCGTCCGGCATCACGCTCGGTCAGGCGCCCGCTTTCGGAGCTGTTGATGGGCGAGGGCAGCGTCCGGGCGAACTGAGCCACTTCGGCTCGGTCGACCGGGCACAGGCTTCTCGGCGGGCGATTACGCCGCGCGGGCAGGCAGAAGCCGGCTGCGTCCGTTGCTTTGAAACCGAAGCCTGTCATTCCACAGAGATCCGCCCAATGTCACGAACTCCCAGATCTCGGGCTGCTCGAGGCGCATCTTCTGGAGCACGGACGACACCGAGCAAACGGAGGGCTGGCGCATACCGTGATGCTCCACCATCGGGCCCACAGGCTCGAAATCGATGGAGGACGAGCGCAGCAGGCGAAGCAGGCTGCGTTCCATCATCGCACACCAGTGCGTCACGCCATGTTCGGCGCTCATTTTTACGAGGCCCTGGACGAGCGCCAGGCGCAGGAGGCCGGTGGCCTCGCTGCTCATGCCGCGACGCTCCTTCGAGACCGCAAAGCGCGACACTTCGCCGCTGCTGCGCAGCGGAACGCGCATCCCGAGTTCGTCTGTGCACAGCGCATGAATGGGAAGCCCAAAATCCGACTTGTGCTGCTGTGGCAGGACAAGACGCACGGTTCCAATCACCTCGTCATCGGTTCTGCGGCAGACGACGACATGCGGAGCGTGATCGTCGAACGCATCGATCTCAAGCCCGGTGTCACTGGCTTCATAGCCACGCTCCACGCAGTAGACCTGATGGCGCAGCCGATACGCTTCCCGCAGCAATTCGGGCGTGTCGGCGGTCGCAACATAGAATTCGGAAGCCGCGGCCTCAAGCATGCGCAGTTTACTGGTCTGCGGGAGATGAGGCACATTCGAAATGAAATTGCGCAAAGCGTTGGCTGAAATAGCCCCGGCATCGATTGCATTGGCGCGTGTCGCGGTGGACAGGGTCTCAAGGGCCATTGTTAAATTCCCGACCTGTGATTACGTATGTTTACTCAGCAATTCATGACGCAGCGGTTAGGTTAGGTGGTCGCCGCTCAATCTCCGCATGACATTTCCGGGAGGATCGAACGTTATGCAAAACATCCTCACGAATATCCTAGTCAGTTCCAATCTTCGCTACTCACCGTGTGAGCAAAGTAGAACTACGCAGTAAAGGGTTAATCGAACGTAAACGCCCTTGCAAGTCGAAAAAATCTAGTCTCAATGTCTTTATATACCTAGGTATTGATTGCTAAAGCAAATCAAAAATAGTGTTGGGAGGTCAGTCCTCCCGAGAAGGGCATAAAACTGGTGTTTGTAGCGTGTCGCTTCAGGCTGTTCACGTGAGTAGTCACAGTGCGAGCAACAGCATGGGAGCGAATGCACCGCATCCGGAATAAATATTCGTAAAATAATTCGTGATAATGTTTTCAGAATTAGGAAACTATGTCGCCCGCAGCGGCATGGCGACATCGATTCTCTAATTGGCTTTAATTGATTGTGTAGATATCACATTATGAGTGATCTATGTTTCGCTTTGTGCAAATTTTGCGGGAACTACACGGAGGGTAATCACTTAAACAACTTGTCGTGTATGGATCTTGCAGAGCTCTCACTGTGTCGAGAAGAGCGTTCCAGAGTCAGCGGCATGGGAATATAAAATGGACAGAAAGCTACACACCGCTCTCGAACTCACCGAGCTGCCGTGCCTTCTTCTGGACCATGCACTTCAGATTGAGTCCTTCACGGGACCGATCAAGCAACTCTACAGTATCCTGCCGTCGGACGTCGGGCGCTCGATCGAGGATCTGCGTTCGTTGGCCGACGACGACATCTCCCCGGATGCACGCCAGGCCCTGGCCGGCGATGGGGCAATCGATCGCGATATAGTGACCCGAGGGGGAGAGCGCTTCACGCGGCGTCTCAGTGTCATTGCGCCAAATGGAAGCGCTGGCGCGCATTCGAGCATCCTGATCGTGTATCGGAGGCATGCGCCGCCACCCCCCGTTCTTGTCGTGCCAGGTCACGCCGCTCCGACTGGGTCCACCGCAGGTCTCATCCTTGAAGCCAGTCACGACCTGCGCCAGCCGATGCAGGCTTTCGCGCTGCTTCAGGGGCTGTTGCACCGTTGTGTCGAGGGTGAGCGGGCACTCATGCTGCTCGATCGCCTCGATCGCGTTTTCGCTGCCATGACCAGCACGCTCGACAGTCTGATCGAGATCAACCAAATAGACACTGGCACCATCTCGGCCGAAGCGACCGAATTCGTGCTGAGCGATGTCATGATCGATCTCGCGGATGAATTCGTGGATTTGGCGAAGATTCACAATACCGAGCTTCGTATCGTGCCTTCACGGCTGCTGGTGATCAGCAATCGTCGCCTGCTTCATCAACTTCTCCGCAATCTTGTGCTTCATGCTCTGCACCACGCGCCAGGCGGTCGATTGCTGATCGGCTGCCGCAGGCATCATGGCATCGTGTCCGTCGAGATCTGGGACACCGGCCTGCGCTCGCTGGAGGACGATGTGCGGGCCTTGACGCTGCGCGACCAGCCCACTCCGTCCGACGGCACGCGGCCGGGCGGGGCCGGACTGTCGCTCGTCCGGCGTCTGGCCAATTTTCTGGGTCACCGGGTCAGGGCCAGATCACGCGGCCGGCTTCTGACGATGTTCGCGGTCGACCTGCCTTGCGCATCTTTCGGCAGGCCTCACGCGGAAAAGGTGCCCCTTGCCACCCGTTTCGTCGGGCTCCCCCGCGGGGCCGGGACTGTCTATGTGATCGAGGCGGATCAGCATGTTCGCGCGCTGATGGAGATGGCGCTCGGCGACGAAGGATATGATGTGCATGCCCTTTCGGAACTCGGCGAGATGGCCGCGAAGTTGAACGCCCATTCGGTGGAACCCAGTCTTATCGTGGCTGATTATCGGACGGTGCAGGCGCTTAGCAGTGCAGGCGTCATCCACGAACTGGCCGGTGAGCTGTGGCGGCGGATGCCCTCCATCATTCTGACTGGCGACATTCCCTCGGAGGAACAGTTCGAGATCGACCGGCTCGGCCTGATTCAGTTGAAGAAGCCTGTCCAGTTGGAGTCTCTCTGCGAAGTCATCCGGCGACTCATGCCCAGGCCCATGCCGGTGGCGGATCGTCGCGGCCAGCCGCACGAGATCCAGCCGCTGACGTTGTCATCCGTGCCACCTTCGCCGCCTTCGTCACTGCCGCAGGAGCTATACCAAGACCAACCCGATAACGATCAGCCGGCGAATGTCGACCTGCCGGTGATCTGCGTGGTGGACGACGACGAAGTGGTGCGCGATTCCGCCGGAATCGTGTTCGAGGATGCCGGCTTCGATGTCAGGCGTTACGCCGATGGCGAGGCATTTCTGGCCTCGCTTCGCCCGAACCAGAAGATATGCCTTCTGGTGGACGCCAATCTGCCCGGGATCAGTGGGTTGGACGTGCTGGTGCGGTTCCGCCAGCAGAGCCCGCGCGCGCCCGCGATCATGATCACCGGCAGGAGCGACGTGTCGATGGCAGTTCGCGCCATGAAGGCCGGGGCGTTCGACTTCATCGAAAAGCCGGCCTATCCGGAAAACCTGCTGGACAGCGTGCGCCGCGCCATCGCGCAACCGAGGGACGACAGTGTGGTGTCGCCGGACAGGATTGCGGCCACGGAGATGATGTCCAGGCTGACACGGCGCGAGCAGGAGATCATGCGCAAGGTGCTGGAGGGGCATCCGAGCAAGAATATCGCGATGGATCTCGGCATCAGCAAGCGCACGGTGGAGAACCATCGCGCCGCGATCATGAAGAAGACCGGCTCGAACTCGCTGCCTGCCCTGGCCCGCCTGGCGCTCAACCTATGATGCTATTCCGACGCCAGGCGCGCGATTTCGGCGACCAGATCCGCCGTCAGGATCTGTCGGCTGTAGCCCTTCGCGTTGCGCAGCGACCAGTCGTGCCGCTCCTGGGTGAGCGTGGCGCACGCATCTGTGGGCGTGGTGACGAGGTAGCCGAGGTCGCAGGCGTCGCGCACGGCCGAATCGATGCACTGGTCGGTCAGCACGCCTGAAATGATCAGCGAGCGAACGCCGAGATTGCGCAGCACATAATCGATGTTTGTCGAGATAAAGACCGAGGACGAGGTTTTCGGGAACACCATCTCGTCATCCATGGGCGCGATCTCGTCGATCACCTTGGCGTCCCACGAGCCCGTGGGCACGACCAGGCCGCTGATCTTGTAGTCCAGGCTATTGTCCCGCCCGTCCTTCGTCATGCTCTCGATGACGGTGTAGAGCACCTCGATCCTGGCCTTGCGGCAGGCGCTCTGCAGACGCTGCATATTGGGGATCGCGGTTTCCTGCATGGTGCGGAAGAAGAAGCCCAGCTTCTCGTCGCGCGCCTTAGGGTCCATCTGCGCATACTCGCCTCCGTTTTCGGTGGCGACGTAGTTCTGCACGTCGATGAACAGCAGGGCTGCATGCGCGGGGTCGATTTCGACATCACGGCTCAAGGTCGGGCTCATGGGGCGTCCTTCAGTAGATGGCGGCGTAATGGTTGCAGACGGCTTCAGGGTCGAGGCCATCCAGCGCCATCACCTCGGCGCGCTTGAACATCAGATAGGCGTCGAACAGATCCGCCCCCATCCAGTCCCGCGCGACCTGGCTGGTTTCCAATAGATTGAGGGCTTGGGGAAGCGTGGCAGGCAGCGGTGCCCCCAGCGTGGTGGCCAGGGTGCGGCCGGTGCGGATGCCGTCGAGGCCAGCCCAAACCAGGGCGCCCAAGGCGAGATAGGGGCTGGCGGTGGCGTCGGCGACGCGGAATTCGACGTTGTACTGCCGCGCCATGCTCTCGGGCGTGTCGGCATGAACAGGGCAGATGCGCAGGCTGCTGCCGCGATCCTGCACGCCGAGATCGGCCACGCTCGGCGCCCAGCCTCCTGGCTTGAGGCGATGATACGACGCGGCCGAGGGGGCGGTGAGGGCTGACAACATCGGTGTGTGTTGAAGAACGCCGGAAACGAAACTTTCCGCCACCGGCGACAACCCGGCCGGCCCGCCTGCGGCATGGGTCATCGGCTGATCGGCTGCATCCCAAAGGCTGAAATGAATATGCGTGCCGTTGCCGACGCCGTCATGCGTGATCATCGGCGCCAGGATGGCCTGATAGCCGAGGCGGGCGGCGATGGCGCGGGTGATCTCGCGGGTGATGACCCCCTCATCCGCCGCGCGCAGCCCGGTGGTGGGGGCGATGGTCAGTTCGTATTGCCGCGGGCCGTATTCGGCAAGGAAGGAGTCGGGCTCGATGCCCTGGGCGCGGATGGCGGCGAGCAAGGTACCGCCGAACGACCCCTGCCGGCGGAACGCGCCCAGCGAATAGGGCGAGCCGGGTTCGTCGAGCACGCCGGTGTAGACGAATTCCTGCTCGAAGGCACAGCGCAGCACGAGGCCGCACTCCGCGGCCAGCGCGTCCAGTGCGCGCCTGAGAAAGCCGCGCGGGCAGCAGCTCCAGGGTACGAAGTCCGTGGTCATGAAATCGCCGAGCATCAGGATGCCGTCCGGCCCGTCCTGCATCGGTATCGAAGCTCGCGTGGTGGGGTCGGGCACCAGCAACAGGTCGCCGGCGGTGCCGAACGGGGTGGCCTGAATCGGGCCTGCAGCAGACATCATGATGTTGCTGTGGGTGATGCCGACGCCTCGGCGCAGGCGGGAGGGCAGGTCGGCTTCGGGGAATGACTTGCCGCGGACCAGGCCCGCGAAATCCGAGGTGGCGACGAAAACCAGCGTCTCTGCTTCAGGCATTTGCATTCCCTAAACCGGTAGCACGACACGCGCCCGCAGGCCGCCGCTGGGGCTTTCCTCCAACGTGATCTCGCCGCCATGGGCGCGTACGATATCGCGCGCGATGGCCAGGCCCAGACCGGTTCCGCCCGTGGCACCGCTGGAGAACGGGCGAAAGACCTGCTCGCGCTGATCGAGGGGAATGCCGGGGCCGTCATCGTCGACCATGATCTCCACCGACCGTAATGTCGTCCGGCGCGCAACCAAGGTGACATGGTGCGCATGGCGGCGGGCATTGTCGACCAGATTGGTGATGGCGCGCTTGATGGCGTCCGGCCGCAGCCACAGGACCATGTCCCGTGGTGGGTCCAGCGCGATGTCCGAGCCGGTGCGGCGCGCGTTGTTGGCAACATCCTGCAGCACCGTGCCGAGATTGGTTGGCTGCGACTGTTCGGTGCCCTCGCCGCGGGCGAAGGCCAGGTAGCCTTCGATCATGCGGTTCATCTCGGCGATGTCGCCCTCCATGTCCATCACATCGGTGGCGAGCTGGGGGTAAGATTCGAGCAGCGCCACCGCGAGGCGCAGGCGGGTGAGTGGGGTGCGCAGGTCGTGCGACACGCCGGCAAGCAACTCGGTGCGCTGCGCCAGGAAGCGGCGAATGCGCTCCTGCATGCGGTTGAACGCGGTGGCGGCCTGGCGGATTTCGGCAGCACCTTCGGGCTTGATGGCGCCGAGATCGCGGCCGATTCCAAAGGCCTCCGCGGCAGCGCCCAGCCTTCGCAACGCACGTACCTGGTTGCGCATGAACAGGGCGGCGATGCCGAACAGCAGCATCGACGATCCCACCAGCCAGATCACAAACAGATAGATTGTGCCTGCGTAAAGCCGTTTCCGCGGCGCCTGCACGTCCAGCACGCCATCTGGCATCTGCACGCGGATCAGCACCGATCGCGGGTCGGCCTGCCAGTCGAGCTGGAACGGTTTACGGACCCGTTCGGCCAGGGCCGCCTCAAGGCCGCCCTGGGTTTCCTGGCCCTGATCGGGGCCGGGCAGGGTGGCGCCGGGGGAAAACACCATCGACAGCTCCAGCCGGTCCCACGCGCTGTCCAGCGCCCAGGCGCGGTCGGCAGTGCTGGGGAAGCGCTGCAACGTCTCGACGGTGGTGGCGATTTCGCCGGCGATAGCACCAGAGAAGCGGCGCGAGACGATCTCCAGATGGCTGCCGTAAAAGATCTGCAGCGCCACGCCTTGGACCACCAGAAGCGGGATGAGCATAATCAGCAGCGACCGACCCAGCAGGGAGCGCGGCAGCATGCGCTTGAACGACTGGATCTGGTTGTGTAGCGGCAACTTCATCGATTATGGCGGTTCATGGTCAGGGGCCGGGTTTGAGCACGTATCCCCGGCCGCGCACCGTGTGCACGAAGCGTGGCTCGCGGGGGTCGATCTCGATCTTGCGCCGAAGTCGCGTCATCTGCACGTCGATCGCGCGCTCACTCGATTCATCGGTGCCCAGGGCTGTGGCGATCTCCTCACGCGACAGCACCTCGTGGGCGCGCGCGGCCATGGCGGTGAGCAGCGCCGCCTCGCCGCCGGTCAGCCGCACTGGGCCATGTGGGCCGCGCAATTCGCCGCGGCCGGGGTCGAAGCTCATCAGACCGAGCTGGACGGGGCCGGATTGCGGCTCCGGCACGGTGGGCGGCGGCGCCACGGCGCGGCGCAGCATGGCGCGGATGCGCAGCACCAGTTCGCGCGGCTCGAACGGCTTGGGCAGATAATCGTCCGCCCCGGCCTCGAAGCCGGCGATGCGGTCCTCGGGGGAGCCGGCGGCGGTCAGCAGGATGATGGGCACGCTGGCCTGGTCGAGTTTCAGGGACTGGGTGAGCGACAGGCCGCTTTCGCCCGGCATCATCACATCCAGCACCATCAGGTCGGGCTGCAGGAAGCGAAGCCGGTCGCGCGCCATCTCGGCGGTGTCGGCGGTGGTGACGCGAAAGCCGGCCTCGGACAGGAAGCGCTGCAGCAGGGTTCGCAGGCGGGCGTCGTCGTCAACCACCAGGATCAGCGATTCGCCGGCCATCGCGTCACCCTTTCCGAGCGCGGGCGGCATTGTCGGCGCCGTGTCGAACCCGCGCGGCGCTGTCGGCGCCGTCGATGTATTGCCGGGCGGCGTCGTCCATGATGCCGCGCATCACGCGCCGAAATCCTTCCACGGCGCCGCTACCGGCCTCGCGGTAGGCGCTGGCGAGGCACTCGCGCTGCTGTTCGAACAGCCGACGCTCCAGCGCCTGGCCCTGCGGCGTCAGCACCAGCAGGCGCTGGCGGCGGTCGGCGCGGCCGGGATTCTGGGCCACATAGCCCTTTGTCACCAGTTCGCCGAGCACCCGCGCCAGGCTTTGCTTGGTGATGCGCAACAGGCCCAGCAGATCCGACACCGCGATCTGCGGGTTGCGGCCGATGAAATGGAGAGCGCGGTGATGCGCGCGGCCAAGGCCGATCTCGTCCAGAATAACGTCGGCGGCGTTGGTGAAGTCCCGGTAGGCGAAGAACAGTAGGTCCTGCGCGGTGCGGATCTCTTCCTCGCGCAGGAACAACAGGTTGGTGCCGGCGCCGGGAGCGGTCGCCGTGACATGGGCCGATCGCTGATGGCTCCTGGTGTCGCTCACGTAAGGCTCGCCTGCGGGTCGGGCATATCTGGCATACCTGTGAATTGGGGCAGGTTCATTGACGCAATCTGTCCGTTCATTATAGCGTCAGCTCGGTAAGAGCAACAATATTGCGGAGAGTTTCACGATGGCGCTCGTTCCTTTCGATGACCGTGACGGCCTTATCTGGTTCGACGGCGTCATGGTGCCCTGGCGTGACGCCAAGATCCATGTTCTCACGCATGGTTTGCACTATGCATCGGGCGTGTTCGAGGGTGAACGCGCCTATGAAGGTAATATTTTCAAGCTGCGCGCCCACACCGAGCGTCTGATCGCTTCGGGCAAGATCCTGGGCTTCGACATTCCTTACAGCGCTGACGAGATCGATGCCGCCTGCAACGAGGTGGTCAAGGCCAACAACCTAACGGACGCCTATGTGCGTCCGCTGGCGTGGCGCGGCACCGAGCAGCTTTCGGTCTCGGCACAGCACACCAAGATCCACTTGATGGTCGCGACCTGGGCCTGGCCGAATCTGTTCGGCGACGACCGCATGAAGGGTGTGACGCTGGACATTGCGCAGTGGAAGCGCCCGCATCCGGAAACCGCGCCGACGGCGAGCAAGGCGGCGGGCTTGTATATGATCGGCACGCTGGCCAAGCATGAGGCGGAGGCCAAGGGCTTCAACGACGCACTGATGCTGGACTGGCGAGGACAGGTGGCCGAAGGCACCGGCGCCAACGTGTTCTTCGTGTTCGATGGCGAGGTTCATACGCCCATCCCGGATTGCTTCCTCGACGGGATCACCCGTCGCGTGGTGATGAGCATTGCGCGCCGGCACGGCTACAAGGTGGTCGAGCGGGTGATCATGCCCGAGGAGATGGAAAAGGCGAGCGAGGTATTCCTGGTCGGCACCGCTGCCGAGGTCACGCCGGTGCGCCAGATCGGGCCGCATCACTTCATGCCCGGCCAAGTGACGGCGATCCTGATGGCGGATTTCGAGGGGTTGGTGCGCAAGCAGCCGTCCGAGGTTGAGTTGCTGACGGCCGCCTGATCAGGCTGGGGGCAGAGGGAATATGGCCGGGCGGGGAAACTCCGCCCGGCCGCTCGCATTGCAGATGCAACTTGAATCTTCCCGCCTATGTGGCGGTCAAGCATCAAATATCGGGAGCCCTCATGCGCACCACCCTGATCGCCTACGTGGCCACCACCGTGATCTTTTTTGCCATGGATTTCGTCTGGCTCTCGGTAGCGCTGAACACGATCTACAAGCCACATCTCGGCGGGCTGCTGCTGGACAAGCCGAATATGCCGGTCGCCGCTGGCTTCTATCTTCTTTATGTGGTGGGAGTGCTGGCCTTCGCCGTGCT
>JAYTHH010000301.1:0-3977 GCA_043732745.1 Rhodospirillales bacterium | reverse complement strand
GATCTGCGTGACCGGATCGTGACGATCTGTGGCGTGTCGAAATCCTACGCGATGACCGGCTGGCGCATCGGTTTTGCTGCCGGGCCAAAGGAATTGATCCGCGCGATGGTGGCCATGCAGGGCCACGCAACCGCCGGCGTGTCCTCGGTTGGCCAGGCGGCGGCGGTGGCGGCGTTGGACGGTCCGCAAACCTTGGTGGGCGAGATGGCCGCCATCTATCGCGCGAGGCGAGACCGCGTTGTGGCGGCGCTGGACGCCATACCCGGCATCTCCTGCCACAAACCGGAGGGTGCGTTCTACGTGTTCCCCAACATCGCCGGCTGCATCGGCCGCACCACCGCCGGAGGTAAGCTTCTGGCGACCGATGGCGATTTCGCGATGGCCTTGCTGGAGGAGGCGCATGTGGCGCTGGTGGCCGGCGCCGCCTTCGGCATGTCCCCCTATATACGCATCAGCTATGCCACCGATGATGACAGCCTGGACCGCGCGATGGTGCGGATCGCGGATTTCGTGAAGGGCTTTCATTGATCCTCCGCGACGGACGTGACGACGACGCGGATGGCTTCATTCGTCTCGTAGATGCGTGCTGGGCCGAATATCCTGGCTGCGTGATGGACCTGGACGGCGAGGTGCCCGAACTCCGCGCTCTCGCCAGCTATTTTGCCAAGGCTGGCGGCCGTGTCTGGGCAGCCGAGCACGACGGCGCGGTGGTCGGCATGGTGGCCACGCGGCCGGGGCAGGGCGGAACTGGTGGCACCTGGGAATTGTGCAAAATGTACGTGTCCGCCATCCAGCGTGGCGCCGGTGGCAGCGGCGGCACAGGCGTGGCCGCACAGCTCATCGCCACCGCCGAGGCGCACGCGCGCGCCATGGGCGCCGAGATGCTCGATCTTTGGACCGATACACGGTTCGACCGTGCGCACCGGTTCTACGAACGCCATGGCTTCGTGCGCGCGGGCGCCATCCGCACGCTGGACGACAGATCCAACTCGCTTGAATTCCACTATGCCAAACCGCTGTCCGGCATGGTGGTGCGCGCGCTCGACACCGCCGCCGCTGCCTCCGCGGCACGGGCGCTGGGGCGCATTTTGAAGGCCTGCGTGGACGATGGCGCCTCCGTCTCGTTCATGCCGCCCTTCCCGCTGGCGGACGCCGAAGCGTTCTACCGGCGCAAGGCCAGCGAGATCGCCGCCGGCAAGCGGGTGCTGCTGGCCGCCTGGGTGGACGGCGTGATGGCCGGCACCGTGATGCTCGACCTCGATATGCCGCCCAACCAGCCGCATCGCTTGGATCTGCAGAAAATGCTGGTGACCCCCGACATGCGCCGGCGCGGGCTGGCGCGGGTGCTGCTGCAGGCGGCCGAAGCAGAAGCGTTGGCGGCAGGGCGCAGGCTGATGGTGCTGGACACCACCACCGGCAGCGCCGGCGATGCTGTCTACCGGTCGATGGGTTGGCAGGAGGTAGGGTCGATTCCCGATTTCGCCTACAACCCCGACGGCTCCCTGGGTGGAACCACCTTGTTCTACAAGCAACTCGCGGCCTGAGCACGGGCGTGCCCGCTTCAGGTGGGGCGGAGCCACTGTCATTCGCCGGAAAGCTGACGCGGCCGGGTGCGAGCAGCCGCTTCGTCCAGCATGGCCTGCTGTCGCCGCATCTGATGGTCCGATGCCAGCTTCTCTCGCTCCGCAATCAGCTTTTCAACGGCCTCGGCGCCGGCCCGCGCAAGGTTAAGCGCGGCTCGCGCCTGCGACGCATCCTGCTCGAAACGGCCAAGCTGCGCCTGCGCCCTTGTGACAGCGGCGCGCCCGGTGGGTAGCCACGCACCGAACGCCTCGACTGTGGCATCGTCTGCATGGAGCCTGGCCGCGGCGTTCATTTCGGTTTGGATCGCCAGCACGGCGGCACGCTCCTTCATGCGGGCGTCGTGCGCCAAGGATTCAAGCCGTATCAACTCTGCCCGCGCGGTATCCACGTCCATCTGACGCAGTTGCAGAACGGTCTTAAGAGAATCACGCGCCATGTTCAGCCTTCCTCGCCTGGGATAAGGGCCTGCCGCAGCCGGGCAAAACTGTCTTCGATTCCGGTGGCGTCGTGCCGGTCCTGACGCAGGATGGCCTCGATCAGCGGCACAATACGGATCGCCTCGTCGACCGCCGGATCGGTGCCGCTGCGATAGGCGCCAAGCCTTATCAGATCTGCCATGTCAGCGTGCAGCGCGAGCACCGCGCGGGCTTGCCGCGTCAACGCGTTTTCTTCAGCGCTGTTGCATCCTGGCACCGCGCGTGACAGCGAACGCAACACATCCACTGCCGGATAGCGCCCGGTCTCACCGATGCGGCGATCCAGGATAACGTGCCCATCGAGAATGCCGCGCACTGCATCTGCCACCGGTTCGTTGTGGTCGTCCCCCTCCACCAGCACGGTGAACAGGCCGGTGATATGGCCGGCGCGACCATCCACCAAAGGCCCCGGCCCGGCGCGTTCCAGCAGGCGCGGCAACTCGGCGAACACGCTGGGCGGATAGCCGCGCGTGGCCGGCGGCTCCCCGGCCGAAAGCCCAATTTCGCGCAACGCCAGGCAAAACCGCGTAACGCTGTCCATCATCAAAAGGACGCTCTTGCCCTGATCGCGGAAATGCTCGGCGATCGTCATGGCAGAATACGCGGCCTCGCGTCGCATCAACGGTGACTGGTCTGACGTGGCGATGACAACGACCGAGCGTGCGAGACCTTCGGGGCCGAGATCGTCCTCGATGAACTCCCGCACCTCGCGCCCACGTTCGCCCACCAGTGCGAGCACCGCCACATCACAGTCGGTGTGGCGGGCCAGCATGGCCATCAGGGTGGATTTGCCGACGCCAGAGCCTGCGAACAGCCCAAGCCGCTGGCCTTTCCGGCAGGTGGTGAAGATGTTCATCACCCGCACGCCGAGATCCAGCCGATCGCCCAGACGGGCGCGTGAGGTGGGGGCCGGCGGCGGCGATCGAACGGGCCTCGGGTTCGCGCCACGCGGCAAGGCCGCACCGCCATCGATCGGCTGGCCCAGCGGATCCACCACACGACCGATCCAGCCATCGCTCACGGCAAGGCGATGACCATGGCCCGCCAAGCCATTCTGGCCGGATGTTCGCGGTGCCGGCATCGTGGCCAGGCTTCCCGGCCCCAGGCCGTCGGTGGCCGAAAACGTCATCGCCTGCGCCATCCCGGCGCGAAAGCCCACGATCTCTGCTGCAACCTGGGCGCGAGATCGGGACTCCAGGGTGATGCGATCGCCAACGGATGCGTGGCGGGAGATCCCGGAGACCTCCACCATCAGCCCAGAAACGGCAGAAATCTGCCCTTCCAGGCGGATCAGGGAGATGTCCGCCAACGCCGCACAAGCGGCATCGCATCGCGCGGTGATCGGGAAGTAGACCAAGAATCCTCCGATAAACTAATAATTTGCACTGAAAACTCAAATTCGAGATTTCATTCCCTCGAAAGATACAATTAAAGGATGAAAAAAGAGTGGATTTATAAGTTTCCTGATGATAAAACAACCACAGGTAGTATTTAGGAGGCTTTAATGCGCGTTCTCCTGGTTGAAGACGATATCACTGCAGCCCGTGGTATCTCGATGATGCTCAAATCCGGTGGATCGGTAGTGGACCTGGCCGACACGGGAGAGGAGGCGCTGGAGTTGGTTCGCCATTACGACTACGACATCGTCGTGCTCGACCTCATGCTCCCGGATATGGAGGGGTATGACGTGGTGCGCCGCATGCGGGCGGCACGCATCGATGTGCCGGTGCTGATCCTGTCCGGCCTTTCGCGCCCACAGGCAAAGGTCAAAGGCCTCGGCGCTGGCGCGGACGACTTCATCACAAAGCCGTTCGACAAATCCGAATTGCTGGCCCGGATGCAGGCCATCGTTCGTCGCAGCAAGGGTTTCAGCCAGCCCAGCGGTCGTGCCCCAGGTCGTGGTGTAGCAGCGGTGGG
>JAYTHH010000300.1:0-4009 GCA_043732745.1 Rhodospirillales bacterium | reverse complement strand
TTGAAACCCCGCGTTCCCCGCGACACGAAAGACACGTGCTGTTAACATATGGCGCTCATGATGGCGGCGGGATCAACCCTGATGGAGGGACGGTCGTGCTGGAGCGAACGAAGGATTGGCATTCGCGTGACACGGCCGGCCGCGATGGACGAAATGGTGGACGGCAAAGGCGGCCTGCGCGCGCATTGGCGCAGCCTGCTAGGCTCCTTCTCGGCGCTCGGCGAAGGGGGTCTGGCGGAACGTGCCCAGCGCCTGCGCCGCGCCTTCGAGGAGGAGGGCGTGACTTCCGTGCTGCCCGGCGCCACCGCACACGAACAATCCTGGCGCTGCGACCCGGTGCCGCTGCCGATCCCAGCCGCCGAGTTCGCCGAGCTGGAAGCCGGGTTGGCCCAGCGTGCCACGCTGCTGGATGCGCTGTTGGCGGATCTGTATGGGCCCCAGCAATTATTGGCCGAGGGCGCGCTCCCTCCAGCTTTGGTCTACAACAATCCCTCGTTTCTGCGCGCCTGCCGGTTCTTCAACACACCGTCTCGCCTGCAATTCTACGCCGCCGACCTGGTGCGCGGGCCGGATGGGGCTTGGCGGGTGTTGGCGGACCGCACGTCGGGCGCCGCAGGAATTGGCTTTGCACGGGAAAACCGGCGTCTGCTGACGCGCGTGATGCCCGAGGCGTTTCGCCCAATGCAGGTGCGCCAGTTGCGGCCGTTCTTCGACCTTTGGCAGGACAGCCTGCAGAAACTGGCGAGCCCGCGAGCCGGCGAGCAGGCTTCGATGCGCAAAATCAACCCCACCGTGGCGCTGCTGACTTCGGGGACCGGGGCGGACCAATGGTTCGAGCATATGTATCTGTCGCGCGAATTGTCCTGCGCGCTGGTCGAGGGTGGCGATCTCACGGTGCGCAACGGTGCGCTTTTCCTGAAAACGCTGCGCGGCTTGCAGCAGGTGGATGTGCTGCTGCGTCGGGTGGATGGCCGGATGATCGACCCGCTGGAGCTGGATCACGGCAGCCTGCTCGGTGTGCCGGGCCTCCTCGATACAGCGCGCACAGGCGCTGTGCGCATCAGCAACGATGCCGGGTCGGGCGCTGCGGAAGCCCCGGCGCTTGCGGCGTTCATGCCAGCCTTGTGCATGCGCCTGTTGGACGAGCGGCTGCTGTTGCAAAGTGTGGCCACCCTATGGCTGGGCGAACAGCGGGCGCGCTCGGTGGTCCAGCAGGACCCAAGCCGCTGGCTGATCCGCCCGGCCACGGATGGCGGCACGCATGGCTTATCTCCGGCCACCATGCTGCCGGCCGATCGGGCCGCCTTGATGCACAAAATCGAGCTGCGACCTTGGGAATGGGCTGCCACGGCATCGATTCCACCTTCGGTGGCGCCGTGCCTGAACGGAAATGGCCTCGCGCCCCGGCCCGTGGTGATGCGGCTCTTCCTGGTGCATGACGGCATGCGCTGGCGCGCGCTTCAAGGCGGTCTGGCGCGGGTGCTGGAGAATGCGGACCATGTCGCGGGGCGCCTGCCGCAGGGTGGCCTATCGAAGGATGTCTGGGTGCTGGACGAGGAACGTGGTGACGTGGCGGGTCCGTCACCGGTGGTGGCACCCATACTTCAGATCCGGCGTGCCACCGGCGATCTGCCGAGCCGGGTGGCGGATAACCTGTTCTGGCTCGGCCGCTACGTGGAGCGACTCGAACATTCGGCCCGACTTATTCGCGCCGCCATCGCACGGCTCGCGCGCGGCACCAGCCTGAACGCCCGAGAAGGGGTAGAGCTGCAATGCCTGGCGCGATGTCTTGTCGAGGCCGGTTGCGTTCCGGCCGAACTGGGCAATGCCAGCTCCAGCACCACGTTGCTGGGGGAGGCGCTGCTGGCCTGCGTGCGCGAAGGCGGCAAACTGCATGACCGCTTCAATGCCGTCAGCCGCCTGACCGAGAGCGTACGCGACCGCCTGACCGGCGATATGTATGCGACGTTCACGCAGGCGCTGCGCGCCGCCCGGGCCGATGCTGCGACAGTGGGGCGCAGCCTCGATGGGCTGAGCCATGCAATGGTGGCGATCCAGCGTTACTCCACCTCGGTAGCCGGCGTTGCCGCCGAAAGCATGGTGCGTGGCGGTGGCTGGCTGTTCCTGGATCTGGGCCGGCGGGTGGAGCGTGCCCATGCCGTGACCGGCGAGATCGCCATAGCGCTGGACCACGCGCCAGAGCGCATCGAGACCGGGCTGCGGCTGGTGCTGGAGCTTTGCGATAGCGCCATCACCTATCGCACCCGCTATCTGAACGTGCTGCAGCCCGCGCCGGTGCTCGACCTTGTTCTGGCCGATCAGGGCAATCCCCGCGGTCTTGCGTTTCAGCTCGTGGCCATCCACGGCCTACTCGACGAACTGGCCGAGGGGGGCGGCCGCGAAATGCTGGCAGGCGCTGCCGCCGGTCTGCTGGCCGAGGCCGAGGCGCTGGTGGAGGGTGTATTGGAAGCAAAGGATCAAGCGATCGCTGCGTCTGAGCTACCACCGAAGTTGGAGAGCATCACGGGCGCCCTGGGTGAGTTGTCGGACCGCATCACGCGACGCTATTTCGCGCTGCTACCGGTGGCGCAGACCCTGGGCGTGGGGCCCGAGGCGGATGATCCGGCAGACGAATTGCCCCCCGAGCTGGTGGGTGCGGCGTGAAGTACCGCGTCTCGCACACCACCACTTATACCTATGCACGGCCGGTAGATCTTGCCAGCCACATGTTGCACCTGCGCCCCCGCAGCTTTCCAGGGCAAACGGTCATCTGGTCGGATCTGCAGGCGGATCCGCCTGCTTCGCGCACCAATGCGGGGTCCGATCATTTTGGCAACCACGTGGCCTGGATGTTCATGGATCGCCGCCACGCCAGTTTCGCGGTAACGGTGAAGGCCGAGGTGGACGTTTCATTTCCGCTGCCGCCCAAGGCCTGCGATACCATGTCGTGGGAGGACGTGGCCAAGGCCGCGGCCGTAGGAGGCTCCGATGGTTGGCAGGCCGCCGAGTTTATGTTCGACAGCCCGATGATCCCCAGCGAACCCGCTGCTGGCGTATACGCCGCCCCGTGCTTCACGTCAGGGCGCCCCATTCTATCAGCGTTGCTGGAGCTGAACGGTCGAATCCGCAAGGAGTTCAGCTTCAAGGCTGGTGTCACCAACGTGCAGACCCCGGTGTCGCGTGTCCTCGCCCAGCGTGCGGGCGTGTGCCAGGATTTCACGCATCTCATGATCGCGGCCCTGCGCGCGCACGGGCTGCCGGCCCGTTACGTCTCGGGCTATCTGCGCACCAAGCCGCCGCCGGGTATCAAGCCGTGGCGAGGTGCCGACCAGTCCCATGCCTGGGTGGGGGCCTGGCTCGGCCCGCAGCATGGCTGGGTTGATTTGGATCCGACCAACGATCTGGTCGTGCATGACGAGCATGTGGTGCTGGCCTGGGGCCGGGACTATGGCGACATAAGCCCGGTGCGCGGCGTGATCTTGGGCGGCGGCCGGCATAGTGTATCGGTGGGCGTGGACCTTGAGGCACTCTGATCCGCCTGTTGCGTTGACCATTTCGTAACCCTTTGGCCGCAGACTGCCGCTATGTCTGCTTTAAAGGTGGTTGCGGTGTTTTACGAAATGCTCCCGACGCTTTGCGATACGTTGCTGCTTCCGATGGTGCAGGGGGCCGCAGCGTTGGCCACCGCCGCCTCGGAGGGTGTGCAGGTTGAGACCTTGCTGGCCGACCTATCCGGTCCGTTCGCAAACGATGTCGCCATGTTCGCCGCCGCGTTCGACACTTCGGTCCTCTCATTTCTGTCCGCGCGGCACGCGTTGGGCGCTGCGTTGCAAGCGGATCTGCTTGGCCAGTGCAGGATGTTTCGCGTGGCAGATGGCCCGTCGGTCCAAGGCAAAACGCGTCCTTTGCGGTTGCTGGCCTTCGCGGCCCCTGGCGATTTGCAGATGAACATGCCGATCGAGTTCATCACTCGGCATCTGAATGTTCGACTGGATCTTGTCTATGTGCT
>JAYTHH010000299.1:0-4018 GCA_043732745.1 Rhodospirillales bacterium | reverse complement strand
TAGCCGTCACGATCGCCGCTTTCAGCGAAATTGCGATTGATCGCGGCAAGCTTCGATAAGAAACCGTTAAGTATGCCATAGGAACCTTTTGGCGCACTTACACAGTTTCAGCAATCGCTAAGCGGCTGGGTACCGAATTTTCAGCAATTCCGTGGCGATCGCGTCACAGTTTGGTTTGTCTCATCACACACTGAGATTGAGCAACGAGCCGCGTGGCAGGATCTGGCCAGGGGCTGGCTGGACCGGAGATTGACCCTGGGTGCCACCGCCCTGCCCGCTCATTCGGCTGGGAGGAGCGGCGGATTGGGCACGGGCCTGCTGCACCGGCGGGCTGGGCCGAACGGACACTGCACCGTTGGTGGCGCTGGCGGAAAACGCGGAGAGTGAACCGGAGGAGATCATGCCGTCGATTGTCGCACGCATTGGTAAATGATCCGTTAATAAGACATACAGCGATCAATGAGACATTTCTCGTCGTGCGTCCATTGGAGTCCGATGGGTGGACCGCGTCCACCCATCGCATTCAGTGTTCCAGCACCGCCACCCCGGGCAGCACCTTGCCCTCCATCCATTCCAGAAACGCGCCGCCAGCCGACGACACATAGCTGAGTTTTTTCGAGACGCCGGCATGACGCAGGGCGGACACCGTGTCGCCACCACCGGCCACGCTGCGCAGCGCGCCGCTTTGGGTAGCGGCCGCCACCGCATGCGCCAACGCCACGGTGCCGGCGTCGAACGGATGCGTCTCGAAGGCGCCGAGCGGGCCGTTCCACACCAGCGTCTTCACGCCGGCCAGCCGTCCGATCAGGTCCGCCACGCTGGCGGGGCCGACATCGAGCATCATCGAATCAGCGGGAATGGCGTGGACATCCACCGTTTTCGTGGGTGGGTCGGCGCGGAATTCGGTCGCCGTCACCGCATCCACCGGCAGCACGATGGTGCAGCCGCAGGCCTTGGCGCGCGCCACGATCTCCATCGCCGTGGCAAGCATTTCGCTCTCCTGCAACGAGCGCCCGACGCTTACGCCCGAAGCAGCCAGGAACGTGTTGGCCATGGCGCCGCCGATCACCAGGACATCCACCTTGCCCACCAGGTTGCCCAGCAGATCCAATTTGGTGGAGACCTTCGAGCCGCCGACGATGGCCATCACCGGACGCACCGGGACGCCCAGGACCGCCGTCAGCGCCTCAAGCTCCACCTGCATCAGCCGCCCCGCATAGGCTGGCAGCAGGTGTGCCACGCCTTCGGTGCTGGCATGGGCGCGATGCGCGGCCGAGAAGGCGTCGTTGACGAAGATGTCGGCCAACTTCGCCAGCTCGGCCGCGAATTCCGGGTCGTTGGCTTCCTCGCCGGGGTAAAAGCGGGTGTTTTCCAGCACCGCCACATCGCCGGGTGCCAGCCGCTCGATCACCTGCTGGGCCTGCACGCCGATACAGTCATTGGCGAAATGCACGGGACGGCCAAGCACCTCCTGCAACGCCAGCGCCATCGGCTCCAGCGACATCGCGGTGACGCGGCGGCCCTTGGGACGGTCAAAATGACTGCATATGATCACCCGCGCGCCCTTCTCTGACAGTTCACGGATGGTCGGCGACAGGCGCTCGATGCGCGTCAGGTCGGTAATCTTGCCGTCGCGCACCGGCACGTTCAGGTCCGCGCGCACCAGCACGCGTTTGCCCGCGACATCGAGCCCATCAAGGGTGCGAACGGTCATTTCAATTTCCTTGAAGAGACCCCGCGGGATGGGTGAACCCCATCCCGCGGGAGACTCGGATTACAGGCTGCCGAGCAGGGCGGCCGTGTCGGACATGCGGTTGGAGAAGCCCCATTCGTTGTCGTACCACGACAGCACCCGCACCAGGCCACCGTCGACCACGGCGGTCTGCGTGGCGTCGAACGTGCTCGACAACGACACGTGGTTGAAGTCCGAGCTGACCAAAGGCGCGGTGTTGTAGCCGAGGATGCCCTTCAACGCGCCTTCCGAGGCGGCTTTCATGGCCGCATTGACCTCATCCTTGGTCGGCGTCCGCTCCAGCACCACGTCCAGGCTGACCAGCGACACGTTCGGCGTCGGCACGCGGATCGAGCTGCCGTCCAGCTTCCCGGCGAGTTCCGGCATCACCAGGCCCACAGCCTTGGCAGCACCCGTGGAGGTCGGGATCATCGACATTGCGGCGGCGCGGGCGCGGTGTGGGTCCTTGTGGAAGGTGTCTACCGTCGGCTGGTCGCCGGTGTAGCTGTGGATGGTCAGCATGTAGCCCCGCACGACCTTGAAGTTGTCGTGCAGCACCTTCACGACCGGCACCAGGCAGTTGGTGGTGCAGGAAGCGTTGGACACGATGGTCATGTCCTTCGTGAGCGTCTTCTCGTTGACACCGAAGACGATGGTGGCGTCGGCGTTCTCGCCGGGGGCCGAGATCAGCACCTTGCGGGCGCCGGCGGCAAGCAAGGCCGAGGCCTTCTCCTTGGACGTAAAGATGCCGGTGCATTCCATCGCCACATCGATGCCCTGGTATGGCACCTTGGTCGGGTCGCGCTCGGCAGACACGGTGATCGGGCCGTAGGTGCGGCCGTTGTGCGTGATGGTGATGGTCTGGCCATCCACATGCACCTCGCCGGGGAAGCGGCCGTGCACGCTGTCGTAGCGGAACAAATGGGCACTGGCCTCGACGCTGCTGAGGTCGTTGATCGCGGTGACCTCCACATCCGAACGACCGCTTTCGACAATCGCGCGCAGCACCAGGCGACCGATGCGCCCAAACCCGTTGATGGCAACCTTCACGGCCATGGTATTCGTCTCTTTCTCTCTGATTTACGCGATGATGCGGCGCTTGACGGCGGCCACGACAGCCTCCGGCGTGATGCCGAAATGCCTGTAGACTTCCTCGAACGGGCCGGAGGCGCCGAACGTGCTCATGCCGATGAACACGCCATCGGGGCCGAGCCAACGCTCCCAGCCGAAGCCCGATGCCGCCTCGATGCCGACGCGCGGCAAGCCGCCCAGCACGCTGGCGCGGTAGGCGTCATCCTGTTGCTCGAACAGCTCCCAGCACGGCAGCGACACCACGGCGACGGGGATTCCGTCAGCCGCCAATGCCTCACGCGCCGACATGGCGATCTGGATCTCACTGCCGGTGGCGATTAGCGTGGCTTGGCGCGGGCCATCGGCCTCGGCCAGCACATAGCCGCCCCGGGCGCTTCGGTTCTCTGCAGTGTCGGTGCGGAATTCCACCAGTGCCTGACGCGACAGCGCCAGCAGGCTGGGGCCATCGGCGCGGCGCACCGCAAGCTCCCAGCACTCGGCGGTCTCCATCGCGGTGCCCGGCCGGAACATGAACACCCCCGGCATGGCGCGGAAGCTGGCCAGTTGCTCAACCGGCTGGTGGGTCGGGCCGTCCTCACCAAGGCCGATGCTGTCATGTGTCAGAACGTGGATCACGCGGATCCGCATGATCGCCGCCATGCGGATGGCCGGGCGCATGTAATCGGAGAACACGAAGAACGTGCCGCCGTAGGGGATCACGCCGCCATGCAAGGCCATGCCGTTCATCGCTGCCGCCATCCCGTGCTCGCGGATGCCGTAATGCAGATAACGACCGGCGAAGTTGCCCGGCGTGATGTAGCCCATGCCCTTGACGAAGGTGAGTACCGAGCCGGTGAGGTCGGCCGAGCCGCCGATCAGTTCCGGCACCGCCGGCACCAGAAAGTCCAAAGCCTTCTGGCTGGCGGCTCGCGAGGCGATCCTGGGCTTCTTCTCGGCGATGTCGGCACGCAAGGCGGCCACCGCCTCGTGAAAATTCTCTGGCAGCTTGCCGGCCATCGCCCGCTCGAACTCGGCGCGCATCGGGTGGTGCGCCAGCCGCTTCAGCCAGGCACGGCGGGCCGGTGCCCCACGGGAGCCTGCGGCCTGCCACTGCTCGGACAGGCCCTCCGGCACTTCGAACGGCGCGTAGTTCCAGCCAAGAGCCGCCTTGGCCCCTTGCGCCTCGCTCGCCCCGAGTGCTGCGCCATGCACGGC
>JAYTHH010000298.1:0-4022 GCA_043732745.1 Rhodospirillales bacterium | reverse complement strand
GATCAATTGTTCTACGAACCCGGCATAACCTCTCACGGCCTTCCACACGACCCGTTTAAATCCTGCGTCATTCCGCGCCCGATCGGCTGGATTTCCACGCTGGCCGCGGATGGCACTGCCAATCTGGCGCCCTACAGCCAATTTCAGAATCTCACCTTCGACCCGCCCTACGTGATGTTTGCGGCCAATCAGAACATCTGGGGCAACCGCAAGGACAGCGTGGCCAATGCCGAGCAGACTGGCGAATTTGTGTGGAACATGGCGACCTATGATTTGCGTGAGGCGGTTAATCGCTCAGCCGAGGCCGTACGGCCCGAGATCGACGAATTCGAACTCGCAGGAGTAACCCGCGCGCCATCACGTCTGGTTAAGCCGCCGCGGGTGGCGGAATCGCCAATTCAATTCGAATGCGTCTATCACGCGACGCTGCGGCTTCCGGGCGGTGGCACCGTTGGCACGGTGGACATGGTGATCGGCCGCGTTGTGGGGGTGCATATCAACGACACGGCGATCACCGCTGAGGGACTGGTGGACGTGCTGAAGCTTCGTCCGATCGCCCGGCTCGGGTACTACGACTACACGAGTGTTGATTCGATGTTTCGGATGGTCATTCCGGGCAGCGACCCGGCGCAACTGGCTGGGCTCGAAGGCCGGCTAACCAGAACATAATTGCCGAGAGGTCTTGCGATGTATCAGCCGACAGCCTTCGTCGAAAAGCGGCTGGAAAAACTGCACGCACTCATTTTGGCCCGCCCGCTGGCGCTGATCATCACCGATGGTGCGGATGGCCTACTGGTCGATCCGATCCCCTTCTTGCTGGACCCCACGCGCGGCCCGAACGGCACGTTGCAGGCATATCTTGCCCGCGCCAATCCGCAATTGAAGGCGCTGGCGCAGGTGAGCGAGGTGATGGTGGTGTTTCAGGAGGCCAATGCCCACATCTCTCCCTCCCACTACGCGACCAAGCGGGAGCATGGCCGCGTGGTGCCGACCTGGAATTATTCCATCGTCCAGATCTGGGGAAAGCCGCAGGTGATGGACGACAAGCCATGGGTGCACAGGCAGGTCGAAAACCTGACCGATCACCACGAGGCCGGGCGGGGCGATGCGTGGAAGGTGTCAGACGCGCCTAAAGAATTCGTGAACGCCCAGATGAAGGGCATCGTGGGCCTCGAGATTCCGATTGGGCGTATCGAAGGCAAGTTCAAGCTGAGCCAGAATCGGTCGGCGGCGGATCATCAGGGGGTGGCCTGCGGGCTTGCGGCGTCGGATGATCCTTTGGCTCACGCCGTGGCCGAGCAGATGTCGCATGCGCGCGATCTAGGCCGTGTCTAGAGCTTTTTCCGATCGATAGGGATCGGAGAGAATATCTAGGTCTTTGTTTTATTGAGTATCTTTATCCGACCGGATGATGCTCTAGCGCCGCCAGATGATGGCCGAGCTGACCGCGTAGTTCCACACCAGGCTCATCACGGCGCCCACCAGGCCCGCGGTCCACCAGCTTGTCATCTGGGGGCCGAACAGAAAGGCCGCGACCGAGAGGTTGCCGATAGCGCCCACGCCGCTGATAAGCGCGAACAGGGCGAGCCCAATCCAGGCTCGCCTGCCGTGCAGCCTGCGGTCGCCGAAGGTGAACAGATTGTTCAGCACGAAATTGCCAAGGATCGCCATGGCCGTCGCCACACTTTGGGCCACGCCGAACGGCTCGCCCAGCGCCTTCAGCGCCAACAGCAGCACGACCATGTGCAGCACGACGCCCACCGAGCCCACGCCGGCGAACAGCACGAAACGGACGGGCACCAAATGTCCCACCGTCTTGTCCACGAGAAGGAGAAGATAGTCGCGCATCACGCCCGCATCGAGCTTGCTTTCGCCGGCCGCCCGGGTGCGGAACTGGAATGGCAGCTCCACGATGCGCGGCGGCGTCGGCAGCGAGGCGATGATGTCGAGCAGGATCTTGAAGCCGATGGCGGAGAGTTGGCGGAGGGCGGCGTTGAACGTTGCGCGGCGGAGCATGAAGAAGCCGCTCATCGGGTCGGCCACCTGGGTTTTCAGCACCATCTGGCCGAGTTTGGTGGCGAAGTTGGACATGCCGGCGCGCTTGGCGTCCCATTCGCCAATGCTGCCGCCTGGCACGTAGCGGCTGCCGATGGCTATTTCGGCGCCGGGGCCGGTCGCGCCGCCTTTCAGGGTGGCCAGCATCTTGGGCAGCAGCGCCTCGTCGTGCTGCAGGTCGCCGTCCATGGCGGCGATATAGGGGGCGAAGCTGGCCTGCGCGCCCTCGATGAACGCGGATGCCAGGCCACGACGGCCGACACGGTGGATCATGCGGATGCGCGGATCGGTGCGAGCGATGGCTGCGATTGCGTCCCGCGTACCGTCCCGGCTGTCATCGTCGACGAACATGATTTCCCAGGCGATGCCGGCCAGCACGCGGTCTACGGCAGCCACCAGCGGGCCGACGTTCAGGGCCTCGTTCAGCACCGGCACCACCACGCAGAGTTCCGCGAACGGGGCTGGCGCGCGGGTCACATTTTCGGGATTCATGAGTTCGGCGTTCATCTGGTCCATGGCCTCGGCTTATAATCATAGCGCATAACACTTGCACTCCCTGCTCCGCGGGGTTAGTCAAAGGCTTTACACATTCTCCGCGGCTTTTGGGGGGTGGCCTTTGCGGGCCGCCTTTTTTGGTTTTGGCACAAGATCACATAGACGACGATCAAGGCGAAGATGCGGCGCAAAGCCGCCCTGAAGACCTGCCCATGCAGGCCGGCTTGGAGGCCCGCATTATCGGCATCATTCATCCCACCGTATCGGCACTTGGCTATGAGCTGGTACGGGTGATGGTATTGGGGCGCGAGCGGCCGACGGTGCAGATCATGGCGGATCGGGCCGATGGCGCGCAGATCGCGGTGGAGGATTGCGAGATCATTTCACGGGCCGTGAGTGCTGTGATGGATGTGGACGATCCCATTCCGGGGCGCTGGACGTTGGAGGTCAGCTCGGCTGGGATTGATCGGCCGTTGACGCGCGTGAAGGACTGGAACCGCTTTGTGGGCCATCTGGCGCGCGTCGAGCTTTCGATGCCGGTTTCTGGTCGCAGGCGGATCAACGGCATCATCCTGGGTGCGGACGCCACAACGGCGTGCGTTCGTGAAGAGAATGTGGATTACGAGATTCCGCTGGCCGATGTTCGCCGGGCCAAACTCATCCTTACCGATGCGCTGATCGAGGCTTCGGCGCCCAAAGAAACGCCCAATTCGCCTACCCCCGCTTAACTGATCAACCCCCAGAGAGACCAAATGGACACCTCCGTCTCCCGCCCTGAACTTCTCCTTGTCGCCGACGCTGTCGCGCGGGAGAAATCAATCGATCGCGATGAGGTTCTGGAAGCCATGGAGCAGGCGATCCAGAAGGCCGGTCGCGCCAAATACGGCCACGAGAAGGATATCCGCGCCACCATCGACAAGAAGACCGGCGATGTTCGGCTGTCGCGCTGGACGGAGGCCGTGGAAGTCGTCGAGAACGAAGAGACGCAGATCCCCATTCATATCGCGCGCAAGTTCAAGCCCGATATCGAATTGGGCGGGCATCTGATTGACCCTTTGCCGCCGATCGATTTCGGGCGGATTGCGGCGCAGACGGCCAAGCAGGTGATTGTGCAGCGGGTGCGCGAGTATGAGCGCAAGAAGCAGTACGACGAGTTCAAGGATCGCGTCGGCGAGATCATCAACGGTGTGGTCAAGCGCACCGAATACGGGAACATGATGGTTGAAGTCGGCCGCGCTGAGGCGTTGTTGCGGCGTGACGAGCTGATCCCGCGCGAGAGTTTTCGCAATGGCGATCGGGTGCGGGCGTATATCTATGATGTGCGCGAGGAGCCGCGCGGGCCGCAGGTGTTCTTGAGCCGCACGCATCCGGGGTTTTTGGCGAAATTGTTCGCGCAGGAAGTGCCGGAGATTTATGACGGGATTATCGAGATCAAGGCGGTTTCCCGCGATCCCGGTAGCCGCGCCAAGATG